>DATGKC010000564.1:0-4447 GCA_035294845.1 Planctomycetaceae bacterium
GCAAACACCAGGTGCAATACCTTGGGAATCGTCGATTTCATGCGCGTGCTTTTTCCGGCGGCGAGCACGACCGAAACGGGGGGCGAGGGCATGAGAAACTCTCCTGATTCCAATGCGGTGATTAGAGCACGGTGCGGAAGCTCGAAAGGCCCGAGCTAGTCGAAGCCCTTGGAGGCAAGCCAGCGTTCGGCATCGAGTGCGGCCATGCACCCGGTGCCGGCCGCCGTCACGGCCTGCCGATAGTAATCGTCGGCAACGTCTCCTGCGGCAAATACCCCTTCGACGCTGGTATAAGTGCGCTGCGGCGTGGTCCAGAGAATGTAACCTTTGCTGTTGAGCTTGAGCTGCCCCCCCAGGAAGTCAGTGTTGGGAGTGTGTCCAATGGCGGCGAAGTACCCCCCGGCGGCGAGCTCTTCGCTTGCTCCCGGTTCGGCGGCGGCTTTGATGCGCACGCCGGTGACTCCCTCTTGATCGTTGCCCAAAACCTCGTCCACGACGCTGTTCCATTTGGGCTCGATTTTGGGGTTGGCGAGCGCCCGATCGGCCATAATCTTGCTGGCGCGGAATTTGTCTCGCCGGTGGACGATGTAAACTCGGCTCGCGAATTTCGTAAGGTAGCCTGCCTCTTCCATGGCGCTGTCGCCGCCGCCCACGACGACGAGCGGCTTATTGCGGAATCGAGGCAAGGCTCCGTCGCACACGGCGCATGCCGAGACGCCTGCATTCTTGAACCGCTCTTCCGAAGGAAGCCCCAGATAATTGGCCCGCGCGCCGGTGGCGACAATGACGGCCAGCGCTTCGACTTCCCTTCCCTCGAGCAACTTGAGGCGAAACGGATGTTTCGAGAAATCGACAGTCACCACGTCGTCGGTGACGACTCGCGTGCCGAAGTTCACCGCTTGTTGCCGCATCAGCTCCATCAGCTCCGGCCCGCTGACGCCGTGGCCGCGATGGTCGGCCATGAATTGCCGCCGCTCCCGCGGAATGGCCAAATCCAGATACGCACCCAGGTCGGCTACTGGAAAGCCGGGATAGTTCTCGACTTCGGTCGTCAGCGCCAGTTGCCCCAGAGGCAACGTCCCATTGAGGCGATTTTCTTCGGTGATCGCCCCTTCGATGACGAGCGGATTGAGGTTGGCGCGCGCCGTGTAAATTGCCGCCGCCCAGCCTGCCGGACCCGACCCGATAATCACGACGTGTTCAGGCAATTTCATTGCTCCTGCTTTGAACCGGACAAAAAAATCGCTCGTGCCGCTTCTGGAATCATGGAGAATCAACCGCGAAAATCAAGGGCTGCCGTAGAATCATCAATTCGACGAGGCCGTGTCACGCGGGTCGACTCGCGCCGATGCGGCGACCGGCACGCTGGCATTGATGCCCAGGGCCGCCAGCCCAGAGACGGCAAACGTCGCGGCGCATACGACAAACAGCGTGTTCCAGTCGTCGGTAGCCGGCTGGCTCCCGAGAATGACGTTGTACAGCGGGTTGGCGAACGCCGAGCCGATGTTCCCCCACATGTTCCCCCAGCCAAGAATCGTCCCCACGTGTTTGCCGCCGACATCCTGCATGAAGGCCCAGACGGCGCTGACTCCCAGGTCGGTGAAGAAAAACGCGACGGCAAACGCCGCCGCCGCCATCCAGGGAGATTTGATCCACAGGCATGCCAGGTAGGCCCCCGCCGCGCCGAATCGCGTGAGGGCCATCGGCAGCGCTCGTCCCCAGCGCACGCCAATCTGCCGCGTCAACCGATCGGTCAGGTATCCGCCCAAAAACATCCCGGCGATGCCCGCCAGCGCTGGAACTGACACCATCCAGCTTCGCTCAAGGATCGGCACATGATGGACTTCCATCAAGTACCGCGGCAGCGAGGTAACGAGAAATGCCCAGGCAAAATTCGTCCCGAATTGCGAGACCGACGACAGCCACAGGCTCGTGCTGTGCAGAATTTCTCGCGCGGGGAATTTTTCGACGGTCTCTGCCGGCTGCCCGGCGTGCCGCGGCTGATCGCCGGCAATCAGCCTCCGTTCGGCCGCATTGCAATCGGGATGTTCAGCCGGTGAATTCCGGAAGTAGAACCAGAATATGCCGGCGACCGCAAATCCGGCAATTCCGTAGACCCATAGCACCGGCCTCCAACCCTTGACGTATAGCTTGCCGATCTCTGCGGGAAACATCGCCTCGAGCACAAAACGATTGAATCGCGTGGTTTCGGATTCTGAAAGCGCCTCGCCCCGCTGACGGCGTTTTTGCAAATCGACCGCTTCGCGCTCGACATTTCGCAATCGAGCGAAATCGTCGTCGCCAAAGAGATCGCCGCGCACCAAAACGTCATTGAGTCCCGATGCCAGAATGCGCGATTCCTTCGGCTCAAGGTGGATCTCCCGAGCGCCCGCGCGCATCAACGTGCCATATCGCACGACGATGCGTTTCGCGTCGCTGGGCAGAAGATCGAAAACGCGGCGGACGGCGGACGACGATTTTGCGTCTCGCTCGGCGTCGACGGGGGGCAAGAGCCGGCTGCATAACACCGGCCCGTTCAGAAGTGAATGTTCATCGAGCTCCGCCGGCGTCGATCGCGGAACAAAGACCACCATCAAGTAGGCCGTCAAAATCGGGGCAATCACCGCGCCGACCCGGCCGCCCAGTGAAACCAGTCCGCTGGCCAGAGCTCGGCGCGAAAAGGGAACCCAGCGGCTCAAAAGCGCGCCCGACGTAGGGTAGGCGCCCGCCTGCCCCAATCCGCAGCCCAGCCGCATCGTGAGCAGCATTACAAAGCCCGCCGCCAGTCCGATCATCGCGGTGAAGAACGACCACGACAGGATATAGAGCGCCAGCACTCCCCGGCTGCCCAAACGATCGCTGAGCCATCCGGCCGGAACCTGGGCCAGCGCATAAGACCAAAAGAACGCGCTGATGAACCACGCCATCTGGCTTTCGTTAAGCGCCAAATCTTCCTTGATGTACCGCTCGGAAAACGACACGCAGTAGCGATCGAGATACAGGACGACGGCCATTAGCACGGTGACGAAAACCACAACGTGCCGCACGCGGGTCGCGCGCTCGCTGGCGTCATAAGAATCAGGATCGAGAGACTTGGGGAAATTCAAAGTTCGATGGCGATCGGACCGATGTCAGACGCAGGGGCGGTTTGAAGGCAATTGCAGGTCAGGATTGCATTTTTGCAAGCACAAGGCATGCTGTCCAACGGCCGGCCCAATTTGGGGCGCTCCAGCTTCAGGCGTTGGTCATGACCTCTTCTGCGCCGCAGTCACGGTGCATCGGCATAGCCAAAGTACTCGTCGTACGTGTTTCCCGCGGACGACTCGACCTCCACGTCTTGAAATGCATCGAGCCGCTCTGTCGGCGTCCGTCCTCCGGCGAGCGTTTTACAGAGAATTGGCGCCAGCTACAAATGGCTGGCTTCGATCCATAACGCTTGCGACCACAAGGGCGTCGCGTTAATGTGAACTCGCCGTCGCGGTTGTTTCCCCGCAGAGCGTTCTACCCAGAACTCGAATTCGAGCATCAGCCCCCTCGATGCCTTCCGTTGCCGCCGATCGACGATTGATCCGCGTCGGGCACAGTCCCGATCCCGACGATGCGTTCATGTTTCATGCGTTGGCCAATGGAAAAATCGAAACCGGGATGTACCGCTTCGAGCATACGCTGCAAGATATCGAGACGCTCAACCGCCGCGCGCTAAAGGGCGATTTGGAGCTCACCGCAGTCAGCCTGCACGGCTACGCATTCATCACCGACAAATACGCCTTGTGTTCGTGCGGCGCGAGCATGGGAGACAATTATGGACCGATGGTCGTGGCGCGCGAGCGTTGCGACGTGGCCGGCCTTCGGGGCAAGCGCATCGCGGTCCCCGGCACGCTGACGACCGCATTTCTCACGCTCAAGCTGTTGCTGGGGGATGCGTTCGATTACGAGGTGCATCCTTTCGACGAGATTCTCAATGTCGTCGCGGCCGGCAAAGTGGACGCCGGCCTCATCATTCACGAGGGTCAACTGACGTACCAAAATCAAGGCTTGGCGCTGATCGTCGATCTGGGGCAGTGGTGGCAACAAGAGACGGGCCTCCCGCTTCCGCTGGGAGGAAACGCCATTCGCCGCGACCTCGGCGCCAAGGCGATGCGCGAAGTGACCGACCTATTGCGGCAAAGCATCGGTTATGGTTTGGCGCATCGGCAGGAGGCCTTGACCCACGCCGAAAAATTCGGTCGCGACCTCGACCACGCGCGAACCGACACGTTTGTGGGGATGTATGTGAACGACTGGACGATCGATTTCGGCCCGCGAGGCCGCGAAGCAGTCGAGACCCTGTTGCGAAAAGCCTACGAGGCCCGCATCATCGCCAGTCCAGTCGAAGTCGAGTTCATCTAACGAATCACCTCAATTCTGCTCGCTCATGCCCGCCGACCCATCGACCTCTGCGGCCTAT
>DATGKC010000565.1:0-4572 GCA_035294845.1 Planctomycetaceae bacterium
ACCTCGACTGCGAGCAGTGCGCAGACATCCAGTCGATCGCCCCCCGCTCGATGAGCGCCTTTTCTTCTTCTTTGACGAGGTCGCTGATGGGCAGCGACCGGTTCCGGCTCCATTGGGGCGCCGGGAGAACAGCCTGCGGCATGGGCGGAAGCTTGTGGTCGGAAAGACTATCGACGATCGAAAGAAACGACTCGATCTCGGCCGACGTCAGTTTGTCGTCGGCGCGCTTCGGCTCCAATTGGACGATCTCCGGCTCTTCACAGCCTGTTAGCGACAGGAGGCAACAGCAAACAGCGGCCAGGAACGTCGTTCTCATGCTACTCACATCGAATTTCTTTTTGTCCGACTCGACTGAGGTTTGGACGTCGCCGGGACAGCCCCCAACGGGGCGCGATTCGATAGCCCAGGGCGCGTTAGCCCTGGGTTAAGCGCCAATCGAGTGCGCGAAGCCCCAACGGGGCGAAATTCGCTCAGTGTTGATGGCGATACACAACCCGCACACTTGTTATCGGAACAGGCGACACAGCGCGGCGACGCAGCCCGTCTCGGGCGGGTACGCGAGATCGGAATCGCTCGCGCTCGTCGCTCAAGTCTTCGCGATCGTCATAAATTACGGGTAATGAAAGCCCGCCACGCGCGTCACGGTCACAACGGCCAGGGCCAGTTCCAGACCAAGAAGGCAGGTCCAACCCCAGCCTGATGGCGAGAATTCCCATGCGGCTTGAGGCGGCACGATCGAAAGCCCAGACTCGCTGCCGGAGCGCGGCACTCCCGACTCGAAAATCGATCCGGCCACCCAGATCAAAATCGGCACGAGAAAGATCCACAGCCGGGCGGCTTCACCCATGTTTTTCCCGGAAAGCCACAGAATCGCGAACGTCGCCAGGAAGGCCCACGCGGGGGCCTTCGCCGGCGAGTGGGAAAAACGCAATTCCCGCCACATCGACCACAGCGCCAAAACCGCCAGCGGCACGCCGGCCGCCATCGAAAACTCGACCGGATTGATCAACGCCCACTTCCACCACGTTCGAGGAAACTGCCGGTAAAAATGCGCGTGATTTAGCATATTCAGCCGCCAGACCGCAAAGAGATTCAATTTCAACACCGCCCATGCGGCGACGACGGGGACCGAAAAACCGGCAGCTCCGCATGCCACGGCGGGAATCAGCGAGCGCCATTCTGCGTAACGAAATGCGAGGCCCGCTGGGCGGCCTGGCGCCTGTGGCGATGCGGCCGGCGCCCCGCGCTCGAAGTCTTTCGCCCGCCCTCGTCTGAGAAAGCCGCAGATTGTCGTCACGAGCGCAAGAAACGCGACGGGCAGAAACGCCAGGCTCAATGTCATACCCAAAAAGAGAGCAATGCCGGCCAGCCCGCACAGGATTTTCGAGCCGCGGCCGAGCCCCGACAGCCAAAGCCACAAGAAGGCCGTGGCCAGAACCGGATACATGCAGTCGGATTTGGGCAGGAACACGGCCAGGGCGGGAACGGCCGGCCAGAACGACGCCGCGATCCAGGCGGCGCTTGCCGAATTCGTGCGGCGCAATAGTCCAAAGAGCGGCACGACGCACAGGGCCGCACTCACATGCACGAAGAGCGCCGCCAACCACAGCACAGCCCGATCGACGCGCGAAACCGGAACTGCCGAAGTCTGTTCCAGCGCATCAAGCGCCCCGCACACGGAATCGGGCTCGAGCGCGCCGGCCAGATCGACAAGGCTGGGAACCGCGTGGCAGATGCCCATCAGACCACGAAACGCGACGATCAGCCCGGGAGGATGAGTGCCGATGTGCAGCACATCGCCTTCGGCCATTTTTTTTTCGTAACCGGCCAGGCACGCGGTTAAGTCGGTTGCGTTGTCATGCGCTTCAGAAAAGTAACCTGATGATCCTCGAAAATAGAGCACCCACGCCGCCTTCGAAAGCTGATAACCTTGCGGCGCGCTCTCCTGGATGATCCAGAGCCAGGCGAAACCGGCGATCGAGAGCCCCGCCAGCCACATCCATACCGCCCAGCGGCGGCTATGTTCGATGCGGCGAGCCCCAAACCGCACAAACGCCAGGTAGAGGATGGCGGCGATCAGCGGTGGCACAATCGACAGCCACAGCGGAATGGCCGGTTCGACTCGGCTCCACTCCCACTCGCCGCGGACGCCCAGCGGGAAGGCGCCGAACCATAAGACGCACGCAGCCGCCAGCGAAGACACTATGAGCGTCAACCAGAATGCCGACCGCATGAAAAAGCCCACGGAAGGACCGCCTCCCGTGGGCTGAAATTTATGCTATGGCCCGGCAGAGCGTCGCCACGGCGAGGCCGCTGCCAGAATTTCGGTTCAATCAATCGACTCGGTAATGACCTGGGCCTGCAACAACTTGCGAATCCGTTCTTGAGAGTCGAGCAGATGGGCCCGCGTGTAATCGTCAAGTTTGACGTCTTGAGCGGCCAAGAGAGCCGTGACCTGCTTATCCATGTCGGTTAAATGCATCCGCACGAGCGTGCGCGCATCTTCGGGAACTCCCCCGCCACCGCCCCCAAGGAAAATAATGAACGAGCTCACCGGAGGCGCGTTGACCAGCCCCGCCAAGCGCTTGAGCGCCGTGCGCTGCAAATTCCGGCGTAAGCTGCCAATGTAGGGCTTGCGGTTGGTGTATTCGCCCGCTTTGGGCGGTTCGCGCCATTCTGTGAAGAGGGCGTCGACGAGCAATCGCAAATGTTCGGCGAGAGTGTACGTGTCGGCGTCCGTCGCCTGTTTGAGCTCG
Organism: Planctomycetaceae bacterium; assembly: GCA_035294845.1. Lineage (GTDB taxonomy): Bacteria > Planctomycetota > Planctomycetia > Planctomycetales > Planctomycetaceae > JACQFH01. Next base: position 2,757 of record DATGKC010000565.1, read on the forward strand.
GTATCATACAGTCGCGCCATTGTTGTGCTCGACATTAACTGCGCCAAAATATTCCTTTGCATCTGCTCGATCTGGCCGTGCACAGGGTAGTCGAGGCGTGCCGGTGGACGCATGCCCCAATGGTCCCAGCGAGTGACGGCCAAGGAATTGAGCACGTCGGGCCCCGGCAATGAAGGCAGATTAAATGCCGATTCGGCCAGCAATTTCATGGCGTCACGCTGTTTGGCGGCTTCCACCGGCTTGAAGGGGGGCCGGCCGTTCGGGTCGCCCTTGTGGTCGCGGTGGACGTAAATGCCCCCCGGATAGCGGGCCACGAACGAAAGAGTCCGCCAATATTCGCCCATCAACATGCTGAAGGCCTGCCGGGCGCGTTGATAGCCGTCTCCTTCCCCCACCGCCCGATCGACGACCTTGCTCCAAAGTTCCGAAGAATTCTTCGTCTGTCGGCGAGCAAATTCGAGCGGGTCCTTGCTGAAGTCGAAACGGTTCACGAGTGGATCAGAATCAATTCCGCCGCGCGTGTCCTCATCGGTGGCATAGTCGAGCCCCGGCTCGGCAGAGCGGGAGGCGATTTTCTTGAGCTCGGCCGCTTCGTTGCCGTCGATGGACTTATAACCGTATTCAATGACCCAGTAATCGTAGGGGCCGATCGTCTGTGGATAATAGAGCCCCTGCTTGGTCCCCTTGGGGGCGATATTCGTGGGATTGTAATCCATCACGCTCCCCACGGTTCCTTCGGAAACCGACTTCACAGGGTCGTCGATTTCGGCCAGGCTCTTCCACGAGCTGGCCTTGAAATTGTGGCGCAGCCCGAGCGTGTGCCCCACTTCGTGCATCACGACTTCTTTGAGCCCCTGAGCGATCAGATCGTCTGGCAGGCCGGGACCGGGAGCGGCGATATCGCCCCGCGCCGTGAGCACGGCCGTCGCGAAACCGATTTGTTGCTGCATGCCGATGCAGTAGTCGCATTGCCGGCTTACTTCACCGCCACGCGATTCATGGCGATGGCCGGTCTTAAGCGCCGTCTCGAACGAGGCCAGACCCGGGTCGTCCGGATGTCCCATCAGGGCGGCGGCATCGGCCGCTGTAAACGTCTCGTATTGTTGCTTCCACGACTTAAGGAAGTCGGAATCGAAAATGATGTCGGCATCGAGAATCTGGCCGGTCAGCGGATTGACGCGTGACGGTCCCATCGCGAAACCCGCGCCCGCGGTGATCCACCGAAACGTGTTGTAGCGCACGTCTTCAGGATCCCAATCGTCGTCGTCGCGTTGCTGGCGAACTTCAATTGCATTCGAAAACCCGAGCTTTTCGTAAGCTTTGTTCCACTCTTCGATCCCAGCGCGAACGTAGGGCCGCAAGTTGATGGGAACCGTCTTCTCCATGTAGAAGATGATCGGCTCCTTGGGGGGCGAAAGCTTGGCCGAGGCGTCGGCCTTCTGCAGGTTCCAGCGGTTGATGTACCGCACGAAATGTTCGTCGTCTTTCTTGTCAGAGAAATCTTTGAGGACGGTTAAGAAATATCCGATGCGGTCGTCGGCGACCCGCGGAGAATAGCCTCCCATGGGCAAAAGGCTGATGCTGTAGTGCACGTTGACCTGCGCGCCGCGCGAATCGGCCACCGTGTCGAAATTGAAACCGCCCGCATAGACCGCCGCCACTTGCAGCTCGACGTTCTTGGGAAACGCCTTCACCTTGGCCCAGGTCGAGCGATCGGAGGCGAACGACATGCCGATCGAGCGGCCGATGTTTTCATCGTCACTCATGAAGATGCGCGTCATGTCAACCAGCATTCCGCCGCTGGGAGTCGTCGTTA
>DATGKC010000566.1:0-10216 GCA_035294845.1 Planctomycetaceae bacterium
CGATCCCGGGGCGCCTTTGGACAAGGACATGTACGACCTCGTCCCCGAAGAGTTGAGCCGCTATCCGCAACCACCTGTCTCCCTGGAAGCCGCCCTCGAGGCCCTGCGCGAAGACCATGAGTTTCTACTGCGCGGCGACGTGTTCAACGAAGACGTGATCGACACGTGGATTTGGTACAAGACCGAACACGAAGTCGACGCGCTCCGCCAACGCCCGCATCCGTTTGAGTTCGCGATGTACTACGATATCTGAGTCGTGGGGGAGGAAATTGTAAATTGAAAATTGTAAATTGATGAAGCCGGGTGGCCCGTCCGACCCGAAGGGCGGGCGGGTTCCGCAGGAACAAGAGGCCATGCCGTTCGCGCTCCGGTCCACCGTGAATTATTAGTCGGGTGGCCCGGCCGCGTGCGAAGCACCGGCCGGGTCGCTTTAGCGACAAGAGGCCGCGCCATGCGGGTTCAATGGTTACGGCGCGGGCGCGAAATTTAAACGCGCCCGTGCAGATACTCGTGCAGGTAATGGATCGTCACTTCCTGGTGGTTCGTGAGATGCGCGTTGAGGTCGCCGATTGAGACGACGCCCACCGGCTCTCCCTCAGAATCGAGGACGGGCAAATGCCGCACGCGCTTGGTCTTCATCAGCTCGCGCGCTTCTTCGATCGACGTTTCGGGCGTGCAGCAGATGACGCGCGTCGTCATCGCCTGGGCCACGCGGACGCCGGCCGGGTCGAGCTGCCCGCCCACGACCCGTCGCAGCACGTCGCGCTCGGTAAAGATTCCCGCCATCTGTCCGTCGTGCCTGACGATTAACGAGCCCACCGAGCGCTCGTTCATCATCTGCACGGCCTCCAGGACGCTGGCCTCCTGTTCGATCGAGAGCAGGGGGTCTCCCTGCTTTTGCCGCAAGATGTCGTTGAGAGTTGTCATGGGTGCGACTCCTCTTGCTGTGAAGCGGCGGTAGAGAAATGACACGTTCAGTCTACGCCTTCGGCAACGCAAAAAGCAAACATTTTCAGAGCCGGAATTTGCCTAAGTTGCCAGACTCATCACCGGCAGCTCATGAATAAACTCAGAGTGAATAATCTGCCCAGAAAAAAATCTTTGCGTTCGCTCGCACCGCGCACACGCAAGTATCCGAGCAGCCGGTACTTACATAAACTCTTTGCCGTCATCCGCCTCCATCAACAGCACGCGCCGATGGCGCGAAATTACGTGGTGCCGCCATCGCAACCATCTGCCACACAATAAGATGCGACCAAACCGGCGTTATGCATAGAACCAAGGACGGTTATTCATCCACAGGTATTGATCCCACTTATGTAGTTTCGCTCGATTTTCGGTGCTGCAGATGCCGGCTTTCGCGGCGCCGTTGCGATCGGTTGTCGTTATCATTCCGCGCTCTTCCGGCTATGATTGCGCTGATGATCGACGACTTCCGCGAAACGCTTGAAACGTTCGAAAACGAGTATCCGAATCGCGATTACGTGATCGAAACGGTTTGTCCGGAATTCACGTCCGTCTGCCCCAAGACCGGCCAGCCCGATTTCGGAGAGCTGACCATCACCTATACCCCCGACCGATTATGCATCGAGCTCAAGTCGCTCAAGTTGTACTTGCAGCGGTTCCGGGACCACGGCGTCTTTTACGAACACGTCACCAACCGCATCCTCGACGACCTGGTCGCCGTTTGCGGTCCGCGCGAAATGAAAGTCGTCGCCGCCTTCACTCCCCGCGGCGGAATTCGCACGACCGTAACGGCCCAATTCTCTGCCCGGACGCATTGAGTCGCGGTTACCTGGCCGGCTCCAAAATTCGAAGTTGCGTCGAAAAATGGTGCTTGAGGCCGTCGACGTCGTAGTCGAGCTCGGCGAAGAACGCGACATGTTCTTCGGTTGGATTTGCGATCTGGGCCACGACCTTGCCTGCGTCGACCGCCAGCGGCTGCTCGACGAATTGAGCCAGCCGAAAATCGCGCGTTTCGGCGCGCGCCAGCCACAATCGCCCCGCCAAAGGCGCCGGCTGCGCGTCGACCGACAGCCGCGCCTTGCCGCCGGCATCGTCGTGTTTCCAGCGCAGCTTGGGGAGCGGGCGATCGGCGATCAGATAATGCGCGAATGCAGCCAGACCGCCGACGGCCCGCTCGCGGCTCGGCGGCGCCCCGGCGGATTGCTGTTCGAGGTTGTGCCCCGCGTTGGGGACGTACAGCACCCATTTGTCTCCTTTGAGGTCATCCCAGTACAAATTGAGCGCGTCGCTTGTCCAGTACGGGTCGTTGTTGCCGTTGATCAAGAGCTTGGGAACGGCGATCTTTTCGCGGTACACCCAGGGATCGACCATGCTCCACAGCCTCCGGGCTTCGGGCGTATCGGGCATCGGCACCAGACCCCTCTCGGTGTAGTCGTTGATCTGATCGCTGTACTTTCCGAACGACTTCACCTGGTAGGGGCCTTGCTCTCTCATGTTGAGAGTGTCGATGACCATGGGCACGATGCCTTTGACGCGCGGGTCGGCTGCGGCCGTCAGCCACGTCGTCCAGCCCCGCTTCGAAGCGCCCGAGACGACGAAGCTCAAAAGGGGCTGGTTCCATTCCTTCCTGGAAAACTCCTGCAAGGCGTCCATCGCCTTGACGAGGCTTTTGACCATCGGGAACAGCAGCGGCCACGTATCATCTTTGGTTTCGAGGTGCCGCACGAACGTCTCGGCGATCAGCGTGTCCTCTTTCTTGCCCCCCAAGAGCGGCTGGTTGGGAATCCCGTAGAGAAAGGCCACGGGCGTTTTGATGCGGCGGGCCAGGTCCATCCCGAAGGCCATGCTGCGGTCGCTCGCCGTCCCGCCCTGGTTCCAAAGCAGCATTGTGGCCGCCGGATGGGCGCCTTCCGGCTGGTAGACCTGCAACTGGTGCTCCCAGACGATCGAATGCCATTCCTGCGATACGAGCGCCAGATCGAAAATCGTTGCGCCGCCGGCCGATTTCCGCTCGCGCAGTTCCCAGCGGAACTTCGGTTCGGGGCGATTCACGTAATTGGCCAACGCCGGCGGGAGCTCTGGAGTTTTTCCCGTGTCGGCGGCATACAGCCTCCCCGAAGCGAGCAAATTCAACCATAGCGCGACGAGAGCCAGGGCAAAGGCAACGGCCGCCGTCGGCTTCGACAAGCGCTGGTCTGTCGCAGGAACGTGATGAGTCAACTCGTGCCTCTGGCGGGTCATCGCGCAATTCCTGAAAGAGAGATCACTGCTTGGTCACCAGGCCGATCTTGAGGTGTTCGTTAGGCACACCCTTTTTGACCGTCACCTTGAAGGGAGAGATTTTGGGATCATTGTAGCGTCCCTTGAATTTGTCGGGGCCGCCGTAAACTCCGGTGAACGCGTTTCGTGCGCACCACTCGAACGTGAGTACGTACTCCCCTTCGGGAACGCCGTCCCCTTCCTTGAACGTCGAAATCTTGAACTTCCCCTCCTTGTCGGTATACGCGCTGCTGAGGATGGGGTTCTTGGCGTCGAAGCCCTTAACGTCGGTGAACGTCACCGCCACGTCAGCCGCCGGAGAGCCATCCACCTCGACCTCGCCCGTCACGGGAAACGTCTCGCGATGCGGCGGCTCGGCATTCTTTCCGCAGGAGCTCAACGACAACACGGCGGCCGCCATTATTACGGGCCGTATTGCATCAAACATGAAGCAGGTCCTTGGTCCGCCGCGAGGCAAGGGCGTTAAGCGACAAATCGTGTCGCGCGATCAAAACGAGGAGCTCAGGCACTGGCGCTGTGCCATGACCCCGTGAAACGAGCCATTGAGAATCAATAGTCTCCGACCACTTCCTGATTTTTGCGCGTGATCAATCCGGCCAGAGTGTAAGCATTGATGCTGGTGCTGAGCATTTGGACGCGGCCGTCGCCGAACAGAAACTGGCAACCGCCGGCGTGGAAACAATGAAATCCGTCGCTTCGCTGACTCGTGCAATTGATGGGGCACGGGCCACCGTTGGGCGTGTCGGTGCCGTCGTAGAGGGCTCCTTGCAGCCAATGTTCGCCGTTCAGAAAATCTCCCCAGCCCCCGCCGTTGGCTTGAGCCAATGGCGTGCCGAATTCGGGAAGACCCTTGGCGCGGAAGATGGTGCCGCCGCCGGTGCGCTCGCCGATCATCACGGTATTCGTTGCGCCGTCGAGCATGTCCTGGAATCGGCAGACGCCGCTCCTCATTCCGAACGTGGGATTGCCGCCGGATTGCAAGGCGCCTTCCAGCGTCTTGCCTGTCAATGCGGGGTTCGAATACGCGATTTGGGCAAAGCCATTGAACACGCCTGAAGTGGGGCAGTAATCCGAGGGGGCCGCAGACCACGTGATGGCAATCGGCGGAGCCCCCGGGGCGATCGCGTTGGCCGGCAGCGCACCTTGATAGGGAATCGAGAGCGACACGTTGGGGCCTGTGGGACACTTGAAGACCGGTAAAGACGTCGAGATCAGGGCCACATTCGCCTTGCCCACGCCGGGTGCGAAATTCAGGCTGTCGGCTTCATTGATCGGCGGAACGCTGCAATTGAACTTGTTGTACAAGGGCCCATTGTCGAGATACGGCAAGAGCATGATCGCCCAGGTGTTGACGTCGAAATTCGGGCCGACGATGTAGGAATAGGGAAATATCTGCGAATTCGTGGCGTAGTTGTGCAGCGCCAGCCCGAGCTGCTTGAGGTTGTTTTTGCACTGCGTGCGGCGGGCCGCCTCGCGCGCGTATTGCACGGCCGGCAGCAACATCGCCACGAGAATGGCGATAATCGCGATCACGACCAAGAGCTCAATCAGGGTAAACGCTTTGCGTTTGCGAGACATGATTTTTCTCCGGATTTTCCCACCTTCTTAATGCTATGGCCGGCGTTCAGGAATGTCAACGACTTGGTTCCGAAAGCCCTTTCACCCAAGAAAGCTTTCGCACGAACAGTTCCAACCAATCGCGCGTGATCGCGTCGCCGATCGTCCCCGATCGTTTGCACTCCTCGATCGTCTTCCCCCAATAAAAGCCGATCCAGCCGGCTGAAAACCTGCTCGATTCGTCGATGAATTTTTCGAATTCGTCGATCGGAGCGTGCAAGGGGAATGTTTCTTCGATGACGACCGGTTTGCCGACGCAAAAGCCTTCGAGGGTTTTGAGCGCCTCATCGATTTTCCCCCGCTTGGGGTAAAGGTGGACGCACAGGAAATCGAGATCGGCCTCGATTTGAGAGGGGACGAACCCGCTCGTCAGTCCCGGACGATCGAGGCTCCAATCGACAAGGCCCACGGTGACCAGGTGGTTCGTGTCGCGCTTGCGGATCGCGCCGGCAAGCTGTTTGATCCAGCGGCGGGCGATTTCCGGACGCGGCCGATCTTGTTGCGAAAGGCCGATGAACTGCACGAAGTGTTTCCCCGCAAACGGCGGGCCAAGCCAATCTCCCGCCTGCCGGTCGCCGCCGGGGACCACCGGCTCGTTCATCAAGTCGTAACAGAAGATCGCCGGGCTGCGCTCGCCCACTTCAGCGACGGCCTGCCAGAATCGCGCCTGCACATTCCATCGTTCGCGCTCGCTCAGCTTGTCGTACCACGCCGGCACGTCCTGCTTGTGGTAGCAGCCCAGCCCCGTCAGATCGAGATACAGGCCGGTCTCTTCGGCGAGGGCCACCAGTTTTGCCAACCGTTCTAGGGTTTTCCTGTCGGGTTCCTCGGTCGTTTTCATCACGCGTCCGAGTTGCAGGTGGATCCGCACGACGTTCGCTCCCAGTTCGCGCATCTCGCCGAAGTCGTCGACGACTTTTTGCCACTCATTCTCCCAGTAATCTTCGATGAGCCGTCCCCGCTCGTCGTGGTCGTAATTGAATCCCCAGGGGGTGAACTTGCGCCCGGAATCTTCAAGCGCAAAGCCCCGTTTGTCGTCCGAGACGCGGATGCGCTCCATCTCGGCGGCCGACGCGCCGAGGGTAAGTGCGGTGAACAGCGCCAAACCGCCAGCCGCGGCCAGTTTTCTTCGACGCGTGCAGCACGCCGTTCGTGCACTTTGAGGGCGCCGGGCACGCCTCGCCGGAGTCAACGAAAATTTCAAATCAGCCATTGAAAATTGCAAATTGATCGAATCGGGTCGCCGGCCGGTCCTCGCAGAGCGGGCGGGTCGCGCCATTGGCAAGAGGCCTCGTCATTCGCGCTCCTTGGATCACACGACGACGCCCCCCTCGATCCCCCCGTGGACGGGGGGAGGGACGGGAAGGTGACACGCTCGCGTTTTCTTCACCGCGCGCGGGCCAATTCCAGGAATTTGTCGTAGTGCGCGCGCATTTCCGGCAGGCTGTCGCCTCCGAACTTCTCGATCAAGGCCTGCGCGACGGTGAACGCCACCACGTTCTCGACGATCACACTGCACGCCGCGAGGGCGCACACGTCGCTCCGCTCATAAGCGGCGCTCTCCGCCTGCTTGGTCGACAGGTTGATCGAGCCCAGCGGCCGGCGGAGCGTGCTGATCGGCTTCATGGCCGCCCGCACGACCAGCGGCTGTCCGTTCGTCATGCCGGCTTCCAACCCGCCGGCGTTGTTCGTGTGCCGCACGTACCCCAGCGCGGGACGGTCGCGCTGAGCCGCATCGAATCCTATCTCGTCGTGCACCTGCGATCCGGGCCGCCTTGCCGCCTCGAACCCCAGCCCGATTTCCACTCCCTTGATTGCCTGGATGCTCATGACCGCCTGCGCCAGAAGTCCGTCGAGCTTGCGGTCCCATTGAGCGTGGCTTCCCAAGCCGAACGGCGGTTCGTAGACCTTGACTTCAACGATGCCGCCCAGCGTATCTCCCTGCTGCGTCGCCTGGTCGACCCGTTCTACGATTTGACGATCGGCTTCGGGATTGAGCGTGAACATGGGGCTGGCATCGCGGAGCGCCCTGAGCTCATCGTAGCTGACTTCGCGCGGCGCGGCGACGATCTGCTCGAGCTGCACGACATAGCCGAAGACTTTCATGCCGAACTCGGCCAGAAGCTGTTTGGCGAGCGCCCCGGCCGCCACGCGCGCGGCCGTTTCGCGGGCGCTGGCCCGCTCGAGAATCCCGCGGATCGAGCTCAAATACTTGACGGCCCCCGAAAGGTCGCCGTGTCCGGGGCGAGGACGTTCGACGTCTTTGAGCCGTTCGAGCTTGTTGTCGCGATTGGCGACCGCCAGAGTGACCGGCCCGCCGAGCGTCGTCCCCTGCCAGATTCCGGTGAGCACTTCGACCGTATCGGTTTCGAGTTTTTGCCGCCCCCCGCGACCGTAGCCGCCTTGCCGGCGCGCCAGCTCGGCATCGATTTGCGCCGTCTCGATTTTCACGCCCGCCGGAAACCCGTCGATGACGGCCAACAGCGTCTTGCCGTGCGACTCTCCTGCGGTCAACAGTCGTAGCATGAAAGGCTGCTTGGTCTCGATGTGCTGCGCGAATCGCCGCGCTTTTTCGCCCCTCTTAACGGTACCAAAAATCGACGCGCGACTGTAGGCATCCGTTGTGGCCGGTCTCCGACCGAGCCACACGCAACCGACCGCAGGTCTCCCATGCGTCTCGACGCTGCCCCGACAGTCCAGCGCAACCCACGGTTGATCGATGAAATCGATCAACCGCCCCGCCTCAATTTGCAATTTGCAATGGCCAATTTTCAATTTTCAATTCCGCTCTATCGCGTCTCAGAACTCAGCAGCGCCGCCCAATCGACTTTAACGCCTGTAACGCCTGCGCCGAACGTAGTGATTTCGCGGGAGTCAGTCCGTCGATACGACCGAATTTCCTTCTCAGCATTCGATGGAACTTGCGCAAATACTTCACTTATGTGATGACCATAGTGTGCAAGCCGCCCGATAGAAATAGGACGCAACCCCATTCTCCCCTGATTCTCCCGGAATTCGACGAGGGCGTAGCAATGCGTTCGCCTTGGTTCGCACTGAGTTTTTGCCTTATCGCTGGCGGTCTTTCCGCCGAGATTGCCGCTGCCGAGCTGGCGCCGATGAACGTCTGGATGACCGACTTCGACGCTGCGCACGCCGAGGCCAAAAGGCTCAACCGGCCGCTGCTTGTGCACTTTTACGGGAATAACTGCCCTCCCTGTCGCCGGATGGAAAAAGAGGTTCTGAATTCGCCGCAACTTCTCAAGCTATTGGACAGCGGCTTTGTCGCCGTCAAAGTCTGCCTCGAAAAGCCGCACAACCTCAAAGTGCAGGCGCGGTTTGGCGTCGAAGTCATGCCCACCGACTTGATCCTCGGCCCCGACGGCAAAGTCCTTTCGCGAACCGAGGGTTACCCCGGCCATCAGAACTACCTGGCCAACGTGGCGCAAATCGAAGCAAAGTTCGCGGCTGACGGAAGGCGCGTCGCGCGTTCGGACGGCGCCGTGGAAGTGAAGAAACAGCCGGAAAAGAAAGAGCTGATTGCCAAAGACAGTCCCGCCGCGACCAGCGATCACAAACCCGCTGCGGTCCCATCGGCCGCGCCTGACAAACTTGTCCCCGCTCCCACCGAGCCAAAAAAGATCGCCGACGCATCGGTCGGGCCGCGCGTGAACGAGCCCGTCAAGAAAGACGATAGTCAGCCGTCCAGCAAGGCGGCGGGCGAGATTTCGCGCATCGCCGTGGCTCTGGCCGGCTATTGCCCGGTGACGTTGCGCTCGACCCGCACCTGGAAAGCGGGGAGCAAAGAATTCTCGCTGGTGCATGACGGCCAGACGTTCTACCTTGCAGCCCCCGACCTGCGTGACGAGTTCAAGGCGAACCCCGGCCACTATGCACCGCGCCTCATGGGCTGCGACCCGGTCGTGATGGCCGAAAGCGACCTGGCCGTTCGCGGCAACGTCAAATTCGGCGCCTTCTATGACGGCGCTTTATACTTGTTTGAGACTGCTGACTCGCGCGCCAAATTTCGCAGCGACCCGCCGCGCTACTCGCGCCTGCAGCAGGTGCTGAAGCCGCAAGACCTGCAACGAATCGCCAGCGCCGCCGCCAAATAGCCGGCCGGGCGCCGAGCTACCGGAAGCGTGATCGTGGTCGTTGCGGCGCGCATCATCGCGTACCCTATGCGAGCAAGTGCGTTGGCGGAGGATTATCGCGCGTTGAGCGCGAATGGTGCGGCCTCTTGTTCCTGCGGAACCCGCCCGCCCTGCGGGACGGACGGGCCACCCCGGCGCAAGCGCCATCTGACACGCCCCGATTCACGCACCACCAAGGGCGTCAACCCTCACCCCTCGCTCACGGCAATTCGACCCGATGCCCCGAAGCGCTGTAGGTCGAGGTTCGAAAAAGATTATAAAGCTGCGGCATGTCGAATACTTTGGCACCGTCCAGCTCGACGATCACCGCCGCCGATGTGAGCCGCACGAAGCCGTAGGTCCATTTTTTCCCGTCGCATTCGAGCAAAACCGCCAATTCGGGGTTTGTGCCGTGGGCGAACGCAAACACCACGCCATCAATGATCTTGGCCTTATCGTCGCGGTAGCGGTCGAGGTGCTGCGCCAAGAGCCGCAATTCGGTCCGGTTGCCGTCCAGGTCCTCGACGACATGAAATCGCCGGATCACGTCTTTCATTTGAGACAGCCGCATTTTCTCGTTGTCGGCGGGGATGGCGGCTGAATCGATCGCGGTCAACGTCACGTCCGCGGCATCGGGCTTCCAATACACGCCGCGCTCCGACTTCATCAAAAACTTTTCGCCCGTCATCGACGAGTGTTCGTAAACGACGCGTGCCGATTGGTCGCCGTCACGAAAGAGCTCCAGCGACATGAGCGCTTTGGGCCGCCCATCGGTCCCCAGCCGCCAGACCGTCGCATCCACCTGTTTTCTCACCGGGTCGTTGTAGCGTAGAATCGGCGTGGGAGAGAATTTGAACGCCGATGGATCGCCCGCCGTCTCAGCTTGCACCTCGATGTCGTCAATCATCGACTTCATCAATTGCAAGCGACGTTCCTTGTCGTCCTGCTCTTGAGCTTCGAGACCAGCACACAGCATTGCGCCTGCCAGTGCCGCACACGAAACCGCGAAAGTCAACCTGCCGAAACAATGCCCGCGCCGCATGGGAGCCTCCAATCCTGTCGCGAAAGAGAACGCGGAAATGACGCTGGACTGGCTCTCGTGTCGTCCTGACAGCGCTCATGATATCCCTAATCTGGCCAAGACGCCACTCTCTGTAACTCACGTATCGCGACGGGCAATTGGATGCGGTCCGCCCAACAGTCGTGCATGCCGAGGCGCGAAA
>DATGKC010000567.1:0-7724 GCA_035294845.1 Planctomycetaceae bacterium
ACGCCAATAACGCGTCCATCTTGGCAGCGTACCAGAAACCATAGTAGACCATTTCGGCGACTTCCGGAGACAGCCGGTCGCGCAGGTGGACGAGGTCGCGGTCGAGGGTGAGCTGCTCCAGCACGCGGTGAGCGGCATAAAGGGCCGTCATGCCCGGCGCCTCATACACGCCGCGAACTTTCATTCCCACGAACCGGTTTTCGATCATGTCGATCTGCCCGACGCCGTTTCGTCCGGCGATCGCGTTGAGCTCGGTAACGACGCCGAGCGGTGGAAGCCGCGTGCCGTTGACGCGCACCGGCACTCCGGCTTCGAACCCGATTGCGACGGTTTCGACTCGATCGGGCGCCTGCTGGGGAGGCACGCTCATTCCGAATTCGACGAGGTCGACGCCGCAAACGGCCGGGTCTTCCAGCCGGCCGGCCTCATAACTGATGTGCAGGCAGTTTTCATCGGAGCTGTAGGGCTTCGAGGCCGACGCTTTAACCGGGATATTACGGGCCTGGCAGTAGGCGATCATTTCGCTTCGGCCGGGAAACTTGCGGCGGAAGCTCTCGATCCGCCAGGGGGCGACGACCTTGACTTTGGGATCGAGGGCCTCTGAGGCGAGCTGAAATCGGCACTGATCGTTGCCCTTGCCTGTGGCGCCATGCGCATAGACCGACGCGCCCAGGTCACGGGCGACTTGCAGGCAGACTTTCGAAATTAAAGGGCGGGCAATCGAAGTTCCCAAAAGGTAGGCGCCTTCGTATCGGGCCTGCCACTGCATCACCGGGAACGCGAAATCGCGGCACAGCTCCTCGCGGGCGTCGATAATGCGGGACGATTTCGCCCCGATGTCGCGGGCTTTCTTCAGAGTGGCCTCGCGGTCTTCGCAGGGTTGCCCCAGGTCGACGTAGACGGCATGAACGGCGTACCCCTCGTCCATCAGCCATCCGAGAATTACCGATGTATCCAACCCACCCGAATAGGCGAGCACGACTTGCTCATGCGACACGAAATTCCGACCTCGATTCAAATGAAGGAACGCATCCTTTGGAAAACGAACGGCGCATTATCGCCTTTCGAGACGTGGTTTGCCAGTTGGGCGCGCTCAGCGCGCCAGACCAATCAGGGCGAAAAGCGGAAACGGGCAAAAGCGTCTGGCCGCCGACTCTGCAATTTGCAATGGCCAATTTGCAATTCCCTCCTGTCTTCTCTTCTACCGCGCCGCCCCGATCGAGGCGCGCCCCGCGACCGTTGGCGGCGTTGGCGTCAACCGCGAGTCGGCTCGCCGCCTGCGGGCCCCTGGCAATCGGCAAGCTGCTTGAGCAAATCACGGATCACCGATTCGGCCTCAAGCTTCTCATTCGTCCAGCGGTCGGATGTCGCCCGCCAATGCTGTTCGCGCTGTTCAATGGCGTGGCGCTGGGAGCGAAGATCGTTTTCGCGGCGGCTCAATTGTTCTTCCTGCGCGGCGACCCATTCGACGAGCACCTGGCGCTCGGCGCGAAATTCGTCGCGCTGCGAATGCACGCGCGTTTGCGCCTGCTCCAGCTCCTGCCGCTGCTGCAGCAGCGACTCGCGCGTGTGCCGATAGTATTCTGCGAGAATCGCGCGGGCCTCGTCGATGCGCTGCCGCGTCGCCTCGGTCCCGGCGGTCTGCGTGAGCTGGGCACATGATTCTTCGACCGCCAGGCGCATTTCGAGCGTGTGCCGGTTGGTCTCTTCGAGCTCGGCGCGCAGCCGATCGAGACGTTGCCGGCGCGATTCGAGGCTCTCGGCGTGCAGCGCCAACATGTCTTGCTGCCGGCGAAGGTCGGCCTTTTGCGCGTCGCGCTCGTGCTCCCACGCCGATTTCTCGCCGCGAAGGTTCTCGTTTTCGGCCGTCAACCGCTCTTCGATGGCGCGCCGCTCCTTGAACAGCACCTGCCTTTCGCGCTCGATCGATTGCTGCCGCTCGTCGAGCAGGTCGCGTTGGCGATCGAGCTGCCGGCTGCGGAGCGCGATTTGAACCTGGGTTTCTTCGTGCCTGGCCCTCGAAAGTTGCTGCTCGCGCCGGAACTCATCCTGCGATTTTTCGAATTCATGCATCGTGCGCGCCAGGTGCTCTTGCTGAAAGCGATGCCGGTTGTCGAGCTGCACCGACCGTTGCTCGAGATCAGCTTCGGCCTGTTGATGTTCGGCGATGAGCTCGGCGCGCAGGCGCTCCAGCTCGTGCTGTTGCCGGGCCTTCAGCCCCTCCAGCGCTTTTTCTTCGTGTTCGCGGTCATGAATCAACTGGTCGCGTTCGACATTCAAGCTGTGACGCTCTCGCAACAGCGTCTCGTGCAGCTCTTTGAGCTCGCTTTCGAGCGCCAGGCACGCATCGGCCCTCTGCGCCAGCGCCGCCTCCTGGCGGGCGATGGCGAATTCGCGTTCTTCCAGCCCCGCCTCGAGATCGGCGGCCCACATCCGTTGTTCGCGCCGCTCCTGGTCGATCTGCGCCAATTGCACGTGCAGCCGCTGCTCGCGGCGATCAAGATCGGCATATTGTTGTTTCAGGTGAGCGGCGATCTGCCCCGATTCGACCGCAAAACGGTCATACTCCGCCGCGTCGGAAACCGACGGACGCTCCAGCCGCGGCGACACAAGCCGCACGTCGATGCCTGCGGCCGGGTTCACCGGCACGCTGCGGGCCGGAAATTCTTTCTGGCGTTTCTGCTCGATCGCGGCAGGCGGCTCTGATCTCGCGGCGTCCCGCGTTTGGTGCGGCGGATCGACGCGAAACGCGCCGGAGGAAAGGGCGCGGTCATCCTGCGCCGCCGTCGAATCGCGCGGCGGAGTCGAAATTTCAGGTTGAGCGTTCGACGGTTCGCTCATTCCGGGAGTCCTTTCCCTGGCGAACTAAGACGGCTTTTTCAGCCGAGTTGTGCATTCAGCGATGTCGCGAGTTTATCCTTGTTCACGACGCCGACAAAACGATCGACAACCTGACCTCCCTTGAACACCAAAAGTGCCGGAATGGCGCTGATGTTGTAAGCCGTGGCGGTCTTCAAATTGTCGTCGGTATTCATCTTGCCGACCCGCACCTTGCCCGAAAACTCCGAGGCCACTGCGTCAATCGTAGGGGCGATCATTTTGCACGGTCCGCACCACGGAGCCCAGAAATCGACCAAAACAGGCTGATCGCTCGCCAGGACCTCGCTCTGAAAATTGTCATCGGTCAAAACCAGCAAATTTCCTGCCATGACTCGCTTCTTCCTGCATTCAAAAGAAACGCTGTAACCGCCCGCGAAAGCCTCCGAACAACGACATCGGTCGGCCGAGCGAATTATACGGAAAGACGATTTTGTGTCAACGGATGTTCGCGTCCGGCCTTGGCGCAAGACCAGTTCTGCCAATGACATTCGTTTTCCCGCCTCTCGACATTCCGCGCTCAGGCCATCACAATAAAATAACCGCCTCGCGCGGGGCACCTGAGCTTTGTTCGCTGCTTCAATCACAATCCCGATCGAATTCGAAGTCGAACTTCTATGACTGCGACCGTCCGACCCGTCGCACCCCCTTTCACGCGACCCATACGGCTGGCGGCCTTGATTTCCGGAGGCGGTTCGACGCTGGCGAATTTTGTCGAAAAGATTGCTGCCGGCGAGCTGGCTGCTGAAGTCTCTCTCGTGGTCGCCAGCCGCAGCGACTGCGGCGGACTTTCCCGCGCTCGCGCGGCCGGCCTTGATTGCCAAGTCGTCGATCGCAAGGCCTTTGCCGATGTGACCGCCTTCTCCCGAGCCATTTTCGAGTTGTGCCGCGCGGCGCGCGTCGATCTTGTCGCTCTGGCCGGCTTCCTCGCCCGGGTCGAGGTTCCCGACGATTTTCGGTTCCGGGTCATGAACATTCACCCGGCACTGATTCCCGCCTTCTGCGGCGCGGGGTTTTATGGCCACAAAGTGCACGAGGCCGTGCTGGAGCGCGGGGCCAAGGTCTCGGGCTGCACGGTGCACTTTGCGGACAATCAGTACGACCACGGACCGATCATCTCGCAAACCTGCGTCGCCGTGCATGAGGGCGATACGCCCGACGCGCTCGCCGCCCGCGTATTTGCCGCCGAATGTCGAGCGTATCCCGAAGCCATCAGACTTTATGCCCAAGGGCGGCTGGAAATCGACGACGGCCGCGTGCGGATCGCCTCTGCCGGGCATTGACGGGGCAGAATCGGCTGCTAATGTTCGTGGATATCGTCGATCGGCACTTTTTGGGGATCCTTTAGGAGAGACAACGTCATGGGCGCCAATCACGCCGGAGAGCGCAAGCGCAGAAAACTCAAGAACACAAAAAAAATCGCGATCACACAGATGAAAAAGGCGAAAGCCGGCGGGCCGCCAACGGCGAAATGATGCGGCAATGAAAGCGAAGTGCGCGGCCTCTTGTTCCTGCGGAACCTGCCCGCCCTCCGGGACGGGCAGGCCACCCAATTCGATCCATTTGCAAAACGGCGCACACCGCAGTCTGAGTCATTCTCCCAGGATTTCGCCGATGCTCGCGTCCAGAATCGCCAGCATCTCGTCAATTTGCCCGGCCGTGACGACGAGCGCGGGGCCGAAAGCGATCCAATGGGGGTCGAAGCGGCACAACAGCCCCTTTTCGAGCGCGCGCCGGCCCACTCGCACGCCGAAGCCGGGCTTGGTCGGGAACTGGGCCTTCGTCTTGAGATCGGCGACGAATTCGATTCCCTGAAGCAAGCCCTTGCCACGTATGTCGCCGATCACGCCGTACTTCGCCGCGATGCGTTCGAAACCCGAGCGCAGCCGCGCCCCCTGCTCGCGCGCATTGCGGCACAGATCGCGTTCCAGAATCTCCTGAATCACGGCCATTCCGCCGGCGCAGGCCACCGGCCCTCCTTCCCAGGTATGCCCTTCGACGAATCCGGGATTTTTGTCGATGGGGCCCCAGAAGGCATCGGCGATTTGGCGACGGCAGATCATCGCCGACAGAGGCACGAATCCGCCGCTCATCCCCTTCCCTGAACAAATCACATCGGGAACGACGCCAAACGTCTGCGCCGCGAACATCTGTCCGGTGCGCCCGAAGCCGGTGATGATCTCGTCGAAGATCAGCAGAATATTGTGCTTGTCGCACACCTCCCGCAGGATGCGCAGATATTCGTCGGGAGGATCGATGATTCCCCCCGTGTGGCCGATCGGTTCGACGATGATCGCTGCCACCGTCGTGGGGTCTTCCATGTCGATGACGCTGTCGACGATCGTCGCGCACGCGATGCCGCAATCCGGGTAGTTCTGCCCGAACGGGCAGCGGTAGCAGGTGGGAGGGAAGACTTTGACAAAACCGGCCGGCAGCGGCTCGTTGACCGTCTTACGCGACTTCAATCCCGAGGCGGCCAGCGACCCCATGGTCGAGCCGTGCCAGGCCTGGTATCGGCTGATAATCTTGTACTTGCCCGGGTTCCCGGTCAGGCGATGATACTGCCGCGCCAGTTTGATCGCCGCCTCGGTGACTTCCGATCCGCCGCATTCAAACTTGACGGCCGACAAATCGCCCGGCGCGACTTCCGCCAGCAGGTTCGCCAATTGCACCGCCACGGGGTTCGTGCCGTGCATCGGCGGAGAAAAGTGCAGCGTATCGAGCTGCCTCTTGATGGCGTCGATCACGCGGCGATTGTTGTGCCCGACCGAGGCGGTATAGATGCCGGCGATCCCGTCGTAATAGCGCTTGCCGGCAACGTCCCAATAAAACACGCCGTCGGCCCGTTCCATGATCAGCGGGTGCTTGGACCATTCGGCCATCTGATCGCGGACGAAAATTTGCCGCAGGAACTTTTCGTCGGTCGTTTGCGCCGGAAGCGGAAGCTTGGGATTCATGGGAGCGGAATGACGGCTTGAGGACTGGGAAATGCGGCCAATTTTGCGCGACAACCGTTTATACCAGCGCCATGATGTGAAGCCAACCGGGGCGCGCGACAGCGGCCGCGAGATTAAAAAATCGTAAGGTTGGAAAATTCCGGCTTTACTATGGCCGAAAATGTTTTATACATAAAAGAAAGTATTTCGCGTTCAAAGTATATGGCGCGGTCTGCCTGTTCTTTCTTCCGCACGGCGGAAGGTGGTTTGCCGCGGTCGTCGAGCTTCACCCAGTGCGGAGACTGCCTCATGGTTGCCCGTCTCACTTTTGCCTTGCGATTGGTCGTTGCCGTCGCTGTCGGGGCGTTTGGATTGAACGTTGCCTCCGCCGGAAGTTCCGGCGCCGAACCGGCGTCGGCCGCGGGCCTCATTTGTTATGAGGCGCCCGGTGGAGAGAATTATTTCGCCCTGTCGCTCAAGACCGGGCCGCTGGGCGCGGCCGCGGCTCACGATCACGCGATTCTCATCGACACTTCCGCCAGCCAGACGGGCGCTCATCGCGAACAGTCGTTCGAGGTTCTCAAGGCATGCCTGGCCGCGTTGAGCGATTCCGACCGCGTGCGTCTGTTTGCCGTCGATGTCGATGTCAAACCGCTGATGGATGAATTTTCGGCGCCTCGATCTCACGACGTGGAACAGGCGATGACGAAGCTTTTAAGGCGCGTTCCGCTGGGCTCGACTGATCTGCGGCCTGCTTTGGAGACGGCGCTGGCGACAGTTTGTTCCATTTCGCCGGCCGAGGAGCGCGGACATTCGATCATTTACATCGGCGACGGAATGAGCACCGGCAAATTGATCGAGATCGAAAAACTCGGAACCTTGCTTGGCGAAATGCGAAAGAATCACGTCCCCATCAATTGTTACGCCGTCGGTCCGCGGACCGATCTGCAACTCTTGGGAACCCTGGCTGAACACACCGGTGGTGTCGTGTTCGTCGATTCGCTGGTCGACGACGCTCAGCTTCCGGCGAAGAAGCTTGGTCAGGAGCTGGCTGCCGCTGCGGATGCTGCGGTGTTTTATCCCGACCGCATCAACCTGACTCCGGCCGCCGATCAACTGTTTCCGCACGACATTCCTCCATTGCGTTCCGACCGCGCGACGATTGTTCTGGGGAAAGGCCGCATCCCGGGAATGCTGACAGTGGTGGCCGCGCGCGACCCGTCTTCCAGGCCCGGCACGTTGGAATGGTCGATCGAGGCCAAACCGTCTCAATCGGGCAACACGTTTTTGGTCGACCTGTGGTCGCTGGCGGAAAAGACCGATGGCGTCGGCGTCGCCGTGGCCGGCGACGAACTGCTCAATCTGGCCCGCGGGGAATACGAAGGACACGTGCTCGATCTCGTCACTCAGGGACGGCGGGCCGTCGCCTCGCGCAACCTGAAACGGGCTGAGCAAATCGCGCACGCCGTGCGCCAAGTCGACCCGGCCAACGTCGAGGTCGAAACGATTTTGACCGCCTCGCAGAAGGTGAAAGCCGTCTCGACGGCGCTGTCTCGGGAAAGCGAAGCCTCCGCGACGGCCAAGAATGCCGATCTGATCGACGAAGAGCGAAGCCTGCGCGCCGTTCGTGCCGAAAAACTCGATCGGGAAGTGCGGCGAAATCTCGAACAGGTGCAGAAGCATGCGGGCGAAAATCCCGACGCGGCGATCGCCGAACTGAAACGGACGCTGACCGCCGTGGCGTCGTCCACCGATATCGACCCGGACATCCGCGAAAAGCTGCGGGCCAGGGTCCAGTCTGCGATCGACCGCGCGCTGACGTTGAAATTGAAGGCCGACAACGATCGCATTTTGGCTCTGGGGCGCGCGTCGGCCGCGAGCGCCCGTGAGCTGGCTGTCGAGCAGATCGTG
>DATGKC010000568.1:0-6499 GCA_035294845.1 Planctomycetaceae bacterium
CGTTCTTCACCGCCTCGATGGCCGTGTCGCTCGATCCGCCGGCCGTGATGAAGATCACCGGCAGCCGCGCGTCGATCCGCTGAATGTTCTGAAAGGCCTCCAGCCCCGAGATATCGGGGAGCATGACGTCCAAAATCACGACATCGGGGTGATGCTCGGCGACGATTTCCAATCCGTCACTGGCGCTCTTGGCTGTCTCGACCGTCAAGCCCGTATCGCGAAAGGTGTGCTTGATCAGGTGCAGCGTCGTACGATCATCGTCAACAACCAGCACAGTCGGCATTTCAATTCCTTTTGTTCGACCGGGGAGCCTTGCCGGCATGGCGCGTCAGCTTTTCGGCGGCAAGCAGATTCATTCCCCACTCAGATTGTGGCGTTCCCACCACCACTTTGGCAACTCACTTTTTCAGAACATTGTTATTTCATTGTCGCCAGTTCTGACGCGAGCGTTTCCGACAGTCGCGCGAGTTCGCGCTCCAGCTCCAAAACCGCCCCCCCGGCGCCGGCCAAATTGCAATCGGCCGCCTTGTGTTCCAGGCGTTGCGCAGCCAAAACTGCAGCTTGTGCATCGAAATTGCAAACCAAGCCTCGCAGACCATGAGCCGCATGCAACACCCCGTCTGCGTCCCCAGCATCGACGGCCGATCGCAACTGGGAAAGCATGGGGGGGACATCCTCCCGGAAAAACTCGACAAGCTTTCGCAGTATGCCCAAATCCCCGCCCATGCGCGAGAGAGCCGCTCTGAGATCGCAAATTCGCGGTTCGTCAGGCATCAGACAATACGCTCCAGGCAGCACCGGCGTAAAATCGCTACCCCGTGCTGCGCATGTCAATCCTACCGCTCGACATAAGGCATGACCAGCAGGCTTTGAAAATTATGAACGTCCGGCGATCCGAACGGCAGCTTGTAAACCAAACACCAAGCCGGCCTTCTGCGGCTTTACGGCCTCCGTCATTCTCCGACGACTCGGCGCCGTCGTGCATCAGCAGATCGCCCCTCATTCTTCCCTAAATTCTTTTTCCCGCGGGACCGGCAATCCGCGGTAAATACGCGAGATTTCGCTGCCTTGCCGGGACTCATCGGGATTCCGGCCTGTTCCAGCGGGCCAGTAAAAAAAAATCCGCGGCCGGGCATTCGAATTGCTTGCGAAGGGCCGGCTGAAGTGGGCTGATTCCGTCCCCCCCCATGTGGCAGAGGAGGCTGGCATGTTGGTGTTGTCTCGCAAGATTGGCGAATCCATCCGCATTGGCGCCGAGATCGATCTCGTCGTCCTGGACGTATCTCGCGGCCGAGTGAAACTCGGCTTCGTGGGACCTAAACAAATCCCGATTCGTCGCGGCGAAATCGAGGAGCTTCCCAACACGATCAAGATGGAAGAGACGGTTCCGGCCGAATTGCCCAGACCCTGTTCCGCCCTGCCCTGCTCCGTCATGGCCGGGGATGGCGAAAAGCCGGCATTCGCTCCGTTGCGGGCATTTCGCAAAGTGGGCGGCATTTGAGAGCCGCGGGATCTCAGAAGCGATGGCCCCTGGAGCGCGCTTAACGGGCCCATCGCTGTCAGAGATTTGCGGTAACTGCGCCGAGACGCCGATGCCCCCCTTCGATCCCCCCGTGGACGGGGGGAAAGACACGCGGGCTTTCGCCCGTGGCGTAGGTTTCCGATGAGGCTGCAAGGGTTCGACTGAAAGCTCAAAGATGAGCGACGGCCCAAAGCACCGCGAGCACGGCCTTGACGAACATCAGCGCTGAACCCAAGAACTTCATGGCATTCTCCTGATCGTATTTCGTAAGTCGCATTCGATCCGCCGCCGTCCCATCGGGAAACACTGTTCCCTGGGAAGGCTAGGCCTCGACGCGCAATTCGTCGACCACCATCGTGACGCCCGGCACTCGCCGGCATCCCTGCACGAAGACCTGCCTCGTGTAAAACGATTTCACTTGGCCGCGCAGCGTCACTTCGCCCTCCGCCACGTCGATCTCCACTCGCCGCGCAGCGGAAGAATTCTTGCTGAGAAGGTAGTGCAAGACTCGCTGCTCTACGGCGAGGTCGTGAACTGAGAGAATCAAGGCCGAGTTGCTCATCGTTTGTGCAATTTCCTGTGACTTGAGTGTGTTTTTTGGAATACACGACTGTCAGCATTTCGCGTACCGGATTTCCTTCACAAAAAACAGCATGAAAGACCTGCAGAAGGAGCCTCGGCCGGGTCTCGCGAATGGTCGTGCTGCAACCATCCTGTTCAGCCTCTATACAGCTCGCGAGCTGGCAAAAGCGCCGAAAATCGCGCCGGGGCCTGGATCGCAATTCCGGCTGTCGGCTGTAACTCCCTGGGCAGGCTTCCCGAAACCGGCCGCAATTTACCGGGTTTTCCGCAGTTTCTGGCGGCCGCCCGCCTCGCGCGGGGCGGCTGTCGGTTTCGTCGGAGCTGTTCGCCGCGGACAGCCGGGCTGCCGGCGGTCTGTCGTTTGCTAAAAGGAACGTCGCGCAGCAACCCGCGGCGACGTGCCGCATTGCGCCGACCTCAAAATCAAGGAACAACATCATGGCCGTGAAGGACCTGGCGACAGACGACGGCACAGCCACCGTGGTTATTGAAGATCGCGGCGCGCTCATCGACCACCTCAACAGCGACCTGGCCGGTGAATTGCAGGCCATCATTATGTATCTCCAATATTCTGCGATGCTGCGCGGGCTTCATCGCCGCGAACTGCGGGGCTTGTTCCAATCGGAACTTCCCGACGAGCAGCGTCACGCCAGGCTGCTGGCCGATAAAATCGCCGTGCTGGGAGGGACGCCCGCGACAATTCCGCGGCCCGTTCCGCGCGCCGTGAGCGCCTATCAAATGCTGCGAAACATCTACGAAGCCGAAGCCCGCGCCGTGGCCGATTACACCGATCGCGCCATCGAAGCCGCCTCCCACGGCGAAATCGGCCTCAAGGTCGACCTGGAGGGCATGCTTGCCGACGAGACGCGCCACCGTGACGAGGTCGAACAAATCCTGTCGGGATGGAACCAGCCGATTTTTGAGACACGTTCGACGTAGAATTGATGATGCAACCCCCCCCTGGGGTTGAATACGAATTGAAATTCGCAACCCAGGGTGCGCTGCGCGACCCTGGGCTTTGCGATGCACCCGCGTTGCGGGTGTAGCACTGTGAACTGCGCATTTCCGCGGACGCCCGCGGCATAGCTTCCACTCGCGGCTCCGCCCGCACGGGGCCGGTGCGCGAGTTTCATTCAATTGGCCATTTCTTCTCCGCCCGTCAGCCGCTTGAGCAGCGACATCAATTCCACGAGATTGACGGGCTTGCGCATGTAGGCGTCGGTGCCGGCGGCCAGGCACTTTTCGGCATCTCCCGGCAGGGCGTGCGCCGTAATCGCCACGATGGCTGCATGCCGCCCCGTCTGGGCCTCGCCGGCCCGGATGGCGCGCGTGGCGTCCAATCCGTTCATCCCCGGCATCTGGACATCCATCAGCACCACGTCAAAAACCTGTTCGGCCGCCAGGGCAACCGCTTCGCGCCCGTTATCGGCGCAGCTCACCCTGTGCCCGGCTTTCGTCAGCATCAAGAAAAGTAGCTTCTGTTGACTGGGAACGTCTTCCACGACCAGCACGCGCCAGGCGCCGAGTGCAGGCGGCGGACCTTTCTCTTGCGGTGCGATGGCCGTGGCAAAAGCCATCAGTTCTTGCTGAAGCGGGCTGGAAACCATCAAGACACCTCGCTATGCGCTGGAGTGACGCCGACAGCCGAGCCGGCCCTTTCTGCATCGGACCTGTCGCCGTTTTCGCCGTTTTCGCGATGACCACGGGGGACTCGTCGCGCTTCGGCATCGCCGCCATCGCCGGCCGCCAATGGGAGCTCGACAAAAATCGTCGTCCCTCGCCCGGCGCCTTCGCTTTCGGCGCGCACCGAGCCTCCGTGCAATTCGACCACGTGGCGCACGATCCCCAGGCCGATCCCCAATCCGCCGTGTTTGCGGCTGATGCTGCTGTCGGCCTGCCGGAAGCGGTCGAACATGTGCGGCAGGAATTCCGGGCTGATCCCTTCCCCGTTGTCATGGACGGCCAGCCGGGCGCGCCCTTCGCCTGCCTCCAGGTGAATTTCGATGCGCCCCGAAGGGGGCGTAAACTTCACCGCGTTGGAGAGCAGGTTCCAGACGACTTGCTGCAGGCGGTCGGGATCGCCGTGAACATGAGCGGCCGCGTCGTCCAGCGCGAGGTCGATCTGCACCTGTTTGGCGTGCGCGGCCGGCAAAATGACATTGACCGCGGCCTGAATCACGCCGGCCAGGTTGGCCGGCCGCATCGTCAATTGCATCTTTCCGGTCACGATCCGCGAGATGTCGAGCAGGTCTTCGATCAATTTGCACTGCATCTCGGCGTTGTGCTCGATGATCTCGAGCGCTTCGCTCGTCTCCTGCTCGTCGAGCATGTGCGTCCGCAAAAGCTGCGCCCAGCCCAATATCGACGACAGGGGCGTGCGCAGCTCGTGCGACAGCGTGGCCAAAAACTCGTCCTTGATGCGATTGGCTTCGCGGGCCTCGGCAAACAGCGTGTTCTCGATGGCCGTGGCCGTCATTTGCGCCAGTTGCAATAGCAGCGCCTCATCGTCGTCGCTGAAGTCGGCCTCGCGCTTCTCCACGGCGACCAGCACGCCGATCGTGCTGCCGTCGCGCCCTGCCAACGGAGCCGTGAGCGCCGCGGCCGCGCCGCCGGCTGGCACGGGAATGCCCACGGGAAGAAGCTGGACCAGGTCGGGGACGGCCTCGTCGACGGCCTGAAACCGGGTGCGCTTGGTCAGATCGCGCGTGACGGCGGGCAAATCGACGCCCGCGCCCGGGCCCAGCCGCAATACGCCCCGCCCGGCCGGCGAGACGACCACGCGATGGTCGCGCAATCCACAATGGTCGGCCGTCACGATGGCGCACGCGCAGCGCGAGTCGATGATCTCGCGGGCCGCATCGGCGGCGATCGCCAACGTCCGCTCGATCGAGGGGGCCGCATGAATCGCAAGCGACGCCCGCGTCAGGGCCTGCAATTGCGTCGTCCGCTGCAAGAGCCGTTCGGCGTGCTCGCGGACCTGCGCCGTGCGCTCGTAGAGCTCCAGAAACACGCCCACCTTGGAGCGGAGCACCGCCGGCACGACCGGCGTCAGGATAAAATCGACGGCGCCCAGCGAGTACGCTTCGACGGCGTGCATGTCGTCGCCGTACGAGGTGATGAAAATAATCGGCGTATGCTGGTTTCGCCGCCGCAGCCGGATCAGCCGCGCCGTCTCGAACCCGTCCAGGCCCGGCATGTTGATATCCAATAGCACCACCGCAAAGTCGTGAACGAGCAGAGCGCGCAACGCTTCGCTCCCCGAGCCGGCCTGCACGATCTCGCGGCCCAACGACGACAGCGCCGCTTCGAGCATGAGCAGCTTGTCGGGCCGATCGTCGACGATCAAAATGCGGCCCCGATCGGCGCCTCGCAGGCACTCGCCGCTTGCCGCGCCGGAATGGGTTTCGCCGGTGGTCATCCGCTGATCCATTTGCTGAGCAGGCTCAAAAGGTGCGCCGGTTCCACCGGCTTCGACAGGTAGTCCGAGGCCCCCGCCTCGAGACACTTTTCACGATCGCCGAGCATGGCTTTGGCCGTGACGGCAATAATCGGCAGCGAGCCGAACAGCTCCGACCCGCGAATGGCCCGAATCGCGTCGTAACCATCCATCCCGGGCATCATGATGTCCATCAGCACCATATCGACGTCGGGCGTTTCCTCAAGCAGATCGAGCGCCGCCTGCCCGGTTTCGGCCGAGACGACGCGCATGCCCGTTTCCTCGAGGACGCTCGTCATGGCGAACACGTTGCGGATATCGTCGTCGACCACCAGTACTTTCTTCCCGATCAGCGCCGGATCGGGTTCGGGCGGGCCGAACAGCGATTGTTCGGTCGCCGCCAGCCGATTTCTGAAATCGCTGGCAAACAGCGGCGTCTCGTCTCCCGCCGGCAGCGGCTGGACCGTCGTATGGCCGTTCGTCGGAGCCGCTTGTCCCGCGAATTCCGCGCCCGCATCGGACAGCGCGGGGGGCACGTCTCCGGCAGCCGGCGTTTCCCGGCTATATTTCCCTTCGAAGCCCCAGTCGGACTCCGGCGCGCTCCCGTCGCCCGAGCGGCGCTGGCGCGGAACGTACGTCACCGGCAAATACAGCGTGAACGTGCTTCCTTCTCCCGGAGCGCTCACCAGCCGGATTTCGCCCCCCAACAGCCGCGCGATCTCGCGGCTGATCGCCAGACCCAGTCCCGTTCCGCCGTACTTGCGGCTGGTGCTGCCGTCGGCCTGCTGAAACGCCTCGAAGATGATCTGCTGCTTATCGGTGGGAATGCCGATGCCCGTGTCCCGGACCGACAGCGCGATCACCGAGCCGGCCCGGCTCAGCGTCTCGTTCTCGGAGCTCCAGCCCTCGGTCACTGCCTCGACCTCAAGGGTGACCTTGCCCCGCTCGGTAAACTTGAA
>DATGKC010000569.1:0-5557 GCA_035294845.1 Planctomycetaceae bacterium
CCCAGGCTGCCGATGACTTCCGTGCGACGATGGGCGGGAACCTGATTCTGAATATGCACCATCGAACAGGAAAACATCCCGGCAAGACCGGTCGAATAGGCAATGCGGGCAAACCAGACCGTGGCCGACAGACGATCCGGAATGAGAAAAGCCGCTCCCCCAACGAGAAACACGATCGACGAGGCAAGCCAGATCAGGCGAGGCCCATAACGGTCGATTGCGCCGCCCAACCCCAGGCGGAACAGAATGGCGACAATCAGTCCGGCCCGTACGATTTCACCAGACAGCTCTTCGTTTCCCCCCAGCGATGCGACAAATTCAGCAAAACGAAAGGTCAGCGAGTTGGCGCAGACCAGCATCAAATTGGCCGAATAGGCCAACCAGAAGCCGCGGTCGTAGATTGCGTCGTCCGATTCAGGAACGGGGGAAATGGTGGGCGGGGACGCGTTCATGGCAGGCTCAGAACATCTTACGCGCGCCGACCGCGCGAAGAAAGGGGGAGTGCGTCGCACGCACCCGCCCAGGTGCGTCCAAAATTTTCCAGCTTGACATGATTTCATCGTTATTTTAATGGTCTGCACACTCTCAACGTTCCCATTTCATGAATTAGGCCACATTCCGCCCAAGACGGCACGGGCAGCGCCGCCTATCGGGTTTGTCCGGGCCGAGCGATTTTTATCTATGAAACCCATGACATTCCTAAGGTTTCTGGTTCTCGCGCTGGCTTTGCCCGCCAGCGGGTGTTACATGAACCTCAACGCCGTCGATTCCGACATCCTGACGCGGCTCGACGCGATCGATCAACGCCTTGCCACGCTGGAGCAGGGACGCCCGGCTGTCACTTCGGCTCCTGAATCCGACTCTTCGAAAGACGGCCGCGTGAACACGGCCAACTTTACGGAGGCCGCGCCGGATTCGCGACCGCAAGCCGCTGCCGGCAGCAAACCCGCGGGGCGCATCAGACTCAAGGAGCGCTCGAGCCGGACCACGCCGCCAAAAGTCGTCGCGCCGCCGTCGAGCGACGAATGAAGCGGCCTGGCAGCCCCGGCGGCCGGGCATCACCTGAATTGGCCGGCGAAGCGATTTGAGTAGCGGCATTCGTGAGAATTCCGGTCATGCGCACGAAACGCACGAAGGAGTCGGAATTCTCACGAATTCGCTACCAACGAAGGTCGCGGCTAATCAACCCTGTCGTGCGCCCGGCGGCCGCAAACGGCAAAACCGCCCTTGCCACCAACGGGCATTTTCGGCAATGATCCACCCGCTTTTTTGATGCTCGGGCAATCCGGAGGGTCCAAGGATGGACATGTTTGTCGTTCACGGAGGACGACGGCTGCGCGGTCGCGTGCGGGTCAGTGGAGCGAAGAACGCTGCGTTGCCGATTATGGCTGCCGTCTTGGCGACGAAAGGCCGCACGGTCTTGCGCGGAGTTCCCGAGCTGGTTGACGTGGTCACGCTCGGTCGGCTGCTGAGCTCGCTGGGGGTCTCGGTCAGCCGCGAAGGGCTGCCCTTGTCTTCGCCTGTCCGAGTTTGCCAGCCCCCTGCGGAATCGAGCGAGGGGCCATTGCACGATCAGTCGAAGTTGTGCGAATCGCCGACGGACGAACACAATGTGCCTTTTCCATTCGGGCTTCCGGTCGAGAACGCGATCATCGACGACGACTTGCCGCTGCGTCTGGAAGTCGTCGACGAGAATCCGTGCCTGGCCGATTATGAAATGGTCCGCCGCATGCGCGCGGGGATTTGCGTGTTAGGTCCGCTGCTGGCGGCGCGGGGTCGGGCCTTCGTCTCGCTTCCGGGTGGCTGCAACATCGGCGATCGTCCGGTCGATTTGCACTTGAAGGGGCTGGCGGCGTTGGGGGCCGAGCTGCACATTGAGCGCGGCTACATCATGGCCCGTGCGAAGCGCCTGCGGGGAGCCAAGATTTACCTGGGGGGGCCATTCGGCAGCACCGTCACGGGGACGTGCAACGTGATGACGGCCGCCGCCCTGGCCGAGGGCGTGACCGTCATCGAAGCGGCCGCGTGCGAGCCGGAGGTGGTCGATCTGGGGAACTATCTCAATCGCATGGGGGCCAAGATCAGCGGGCTGGGGACGCCGTTTCTGCACATCGAGGGGGTCGAGGGACTCACCGGCTGCGAACATACGATCATTCCCGACCGGATCGAAGCGGCCACTTTGATGGTCGCCGCCGCGATCACGCTGGGCGACGTCGTGCTCGAGAATTTCGCCGCCGAACACATGACGGCCGTCATCGACAAGCTGCGGGAGATCGGCGTGTCGATCGAATCGGTGGGGCATGCGGCGCGCGTC
The DNA here is from genome assembly GCA_035294845.1 of Planctomycetaceae bacterium. GTDB lineage: Bacteria > Planctomycetota > Planctomycetia > Planctomycetales > Planctomycetaceae > JACQFH01. The sequence continues at coordinate 2,315 of DATGKC010000569.1, forward strand.
ACGGTGCGGAACAATTTGCGCGCCGCCGACTGCATCATGCTGCCTTATCCGGGGCTTCCCACCGACGCGCAGGCGCAATTGATGTCGCTCCTCACGCTTGTCCCCGGGATCAGCATCGTCACCGACAAGGTTTTTCCGGACCGGTTCATGCACGCCTCAGAACTGGTGCGGATGGGAGCTTCGATTCGACGCGAAGGCCCCACCGCAATTATCAGCGGCGTCCCCTCGCTGAGCGGCGCCAGCGTGATGGCCTGCGACCTCAGGGCATCGGCGGCACTGGTTCTGGCGGCGCTGGCCGCACATGGCGATTCGGTCGTGCGGAGGATTTATCATCTCGACCGCGGCTACGATCGGCTGGAGCTCAAGCTGAACGATCTGGGCGCGGGAATCGTCCGCGCTCAAGACATTCCCCTCAATATGCCCGCCAGTCTGTCGATCAACCCCGCCGAAATGGTTCCTTCCGACGACGGCGACCACGAGCTGCGCGGCCCGAAATGGCTGCGCGCCCGCGAGAACCTGCGGATTCATTTGCCCGATTGATCGCGGCAAGCCATACTCTGCCTGAGAGCATGACCGTATGGCAACGCGCGCGATCAAATCCCGCCGCGAGCTGGGAAGCATTTACACGCCGCCGGACGTCGCCCGAAAGATCGTTCGCGACTGTCTCGACGCGCGGGCTGCCGCTGTTTCGGCGACCGAACACCTGCCTGGCCGCGCGACCTGCCGAGTGCTCGATCCGGCGTGCGGCGACGGGGCGTTTCTGTTGCAGGTGTTCGATGAATTGTGCTGCATGCAGGACGTGCCGGCCGGCGCACTTGCAGAGGGCGGGATGAATGCCGGCGCGCAACGGCGACTTGGTCTCGTTCGCGACTACATCTTCGGCGTCGACATCGATCAGCCGGCGGTGCAGGCGCTGCGGCTGGAGTTGCTCGCGCGAATCAACGGAACAGGTGAAGTCGCGGCGCAGGCGGCGGCGGTCGTCGAGGCCAACATTCGCTGGGGCGACTCGCTGTCAGGCCCCGATTATACGAGACACCGAGCGTTCGCGCTCAATTCGTGCGGGCGGCCTCGCCGGCAAAAAGGCGAAAAGGGGAAAGGGCGAAGTGCTTTTGTGCGCCACGTCAATTCATTTGAAGCGAGCGACCATCACGGCGTGTCTTCGCCTCCATTGACTGAAGAGACAATTTCTCTGGCGGCCCCGGCGATCGACTGGCAGCGCGATTTTCCCGAAGCGGCCGCGAGCGGAGGTTTTGACGTCATCGTCGGCAATCCCCCTTACTTGCGCGAACGTAGCGCCAAGGCGCTGTTCGACGCTCTGGCGGCCACCGAATTAGGCCGGCAGTGGCGCGAGGCGCGGATGGATTTGTGGCACTACTTCGTCCATCGCAGCCTCGATCTCTTGCGTCCCGGCGGGATTCTCTCGTTCATCGTGAACAGCTATTGGGTGTCGTCCCGCGGCGCAGAGCGGCTGATCGATCGTCTGCGGCGCGAAACGCGGTTCGAAGAATTCGTGTTGTTTGACGACGCGCCGCTGTTCAAACCGATCGGGGGGCGACACATGATCTTTCGTCTCAGGAAAGTCGGCGGCGGGCCGGCGATATCTCCCGCCAAGCCGGTTCCTGCGGAGCGCGAAATCGCTACGATTTCGCGAGTGCGCGTTTCAAGTCTCGACTCGTCTGGAACTCCACCCTGCGAGGTCTTTTCTCTGCAACATGACGAGCTGTTTGAAGGCGGGCGGCTTGTCATTGCCGCGCCCGATCCGAGGCAAGCGGTCTTTCAAGGACGGCTAGAGTTGGGAGCCTTCCACGAAACGCGGCAGGGGATGGCCGAAAACCCGCCGGCGATCAATGGTCGTCTGGCGCGGGAATTCGCTGGCCATTATTTCAATGGCGAGGGCGTGTTTGTGCTCTCCACGAGCGAAGTCGCATCGCTCCAGCTTTGCGCAGCCGAGCAGGCGCTCTTGCGCCCTTATTACCAGATCAAGGACGTCGAGCGATACCGGCTCGCAGAGAGGCCCACGCACCAAGTGATTTACCTTACCAAACGGACGGCGCCGAACCTGGATGGGCTCCCCCGGATCGCCGCCCATCTGGACCGCTTCCGCCCGATTCTCGAACGCCGGCGCGAGACGCGCGAAGGGCATTCTGCGTGGTGGCACCTTCACTGGCCGCGCGAAGAAGAGATTTTCTTGAGGCCCCGCATTCTCAGCGTGCAGATGGGAGCGCGACCGCAGTTCGTCTTCGCCGAACGTCCGACGTTTGTGGGCTTTTCCGTCAATTTGATCTTGCCCGGCGGGCCGCAGGCCTTCGCGCTCGACGCAGTCAGCGGAATCCTCAACAGCGACCTGGCGGCCACCTGGTTTGAGAGGCATGCCAAACGCCGCGGAATCAGGCTGGAGATCAACGCCCACCTGCTGCGGCAGTTTCCGCTGCCGCGACGCGACAGTCGAATCGAGGCCCAGATCGCAGAATTGGTCCGCCGGCGCAATCGGGCCGTGGCCGAAACGCCGCCGGCGCAAAAGTTAGAAGCCGAAATCGAACGGCTGGTCGGACTTCTTTATCACGCTGGAGATCAAGCTTCAGCCTGCGATGTTTGACCGCTTGGTGCCGGTGGCGTAGGTTTCCCAACCTGCGACGCATTTTTTTGCGTACTCGGAAGTTCAAAGGAACCGTTTGTTGCTGGAGGTCCAGGTACGGGGAGAGGGACGCGCGGGGCTTTCGCCCGATGGCTGTCATGGTTTTATTGCCAGGGAACAATTCGCGCGATGGTAATGGAATTGCAAATCGACCATTGCAAATTGCAAATCTGAAGAGGCGCCGCGTTCGGGCTTGCGGCATCCGACCGGCGATTGCCGCGGTTTGCCCGCGAGAAGCCATCTTTCCGAGAACTCCCAAATCTGCTATGCCGCCGCGCTGAAAGTCCAGGAATCCCGGCCTGCCTGAACGGCAGCCAGTCCGTGCCAGGAGCACATTTCATGCGCGCGTCCCGATGGTTGATTTTGGCCGGCATTCTGATCGGTATCTCATTTCCCGCCTCGAATGCCGGCGGCCTGACGGCGAGACGACTCGCGGCAGAAGAGAACCAGGCGGTCGCGACAACCCGATCGCAATATGCGCCGGGTCCCTTGCTCCTCTTGGCGATCGCAGAATTCCGCGAGCGGCGCGGTGAGTACGATGAAGCTCGAAGAGGGTACGAAAGGGTGCTGGCGGCGCAGCCAAAATCGGTCAAGGCGATCACCGGCAT
>DATGKC010000570.1:0-12841 GCA_035294845.1 Planctomycetaceae bacterium
TGCTCAGCGTGCTTCCCACCCACAAGGCCTCGGGCGAATTCACCCGCAAGACGATTACCAGCCTGCGCGCGGCCGAGCAATCCGGTCCCAGCGCCGCCGGCCGGGCGTTCTATAAAAACGCGCGGCGCGGCGGAACGCTCACGTTGTGGGCGGCCTTGTTGGGCGCCTGCGGATACCTCGCGTTTATGGGCGCCAATCATTGGGTTCCCAACGAAGCCGAGCAACTGCTGCAAGACTACGACATCATCAGCAATCTCGACAAATACAGCGAAGTCATCAGCCCCAGCGGGCGCCCCGGCGAGTTTCTCGAAGTCCTTTCTTCCAAGCATACTTTTGCGGACCATGATGACCACTCGTCGAAATAATTCGGCAAGGCTTGCCGGGGGAGCGGCTCTGCTCGGCTCTCTCTTGTGCGCCTCATTTGGGCATGCCGAACCCTTGTCCACCGAGCTGCGCGAATTGCGCCAAAAAGAAATCGCGCAGAAGTCCGAGGCAGAGCGCGCCCGCCTGATGCGAAATTTCAAGGACTTTCGCGCGCTGCCTGTCGAAGAACAGGAACGGCTCCGCGCATTCAATCGCGAGCTCAAGGACGACGCCCGCAACCAGGGGCGATTGAAAGCCGTCATGGATGAATATTACGACTGGCTGGCGACTCTGACCCCCGGCGAACAATTCGACCTTCGCAAAGAGGCGGATCCCAACCGCCGCGAAAAGCGGGTGCGCGATCTGCTCCGCGAGCAACAAGAGCATGTCGACGCCACAGGCGCCCGGGGCGCGAAATCGCCCAAAGGACTCAGCTCAAAAGACCTCGCCGCCGTGCTGGGAGTGATTGAATCGGCGATCACGAAGCAGCAGCTCTTGTCGGCCGAAGAGACGCAGCGCCTGCACGAAAAGACAGGGCTGGCTCATAATGCTTATCTGCTCGAGTTGGCTTTCCGTCGAAATGGCGCGGCTCCCCCGTTGCAATTTCCCTGGCTTTCGAAAGAAGTCGTCGATGAGATGGTCGAGAAGATTTCCAATCCAAAGCAGGTCAGTTTCGTCGAAGAGCGGCCGGAGGAACGTCGCTGGCGCTTGTTCAGCCTCATCGGATGGGGCATGCGCGCCGAGTACGAGAAGATCAAGCCCGATCAGGACATGCTCGAACGCTTCTTCGTGACGTTGAATTCCAGCGAGCAGGATGAAATAATGCGCTTGCCGTTCGATCAGCAGCAGCAAAAGCTGACGCACATGTTCTTGACCAAAAAATCGGAAGAGGATCCCAACCTCTATCCAAAGCCGCCCCAGTATCCCATGTGGGGGCTGAGGCGGCCTCGCGGGGCGCGGCCTCTCGCCGCCCCAGGGGACGAGCAACGTGCCGCCGAAGGCGATCAGAACCGCAAGCAGGGCAGGGGACAGAAAAAAAATCAAAAGCGCGGGCCGAAAGCAGAAGGACAGGAATAAGGACTGAATCAGGGTGGGTTTGGCGGGAGTAGGAGGCTCATGAGTCTTCTGTCTTTGGCGATGGCGACGCACCTGCTGGCGGCCCTGGCTGCCGAGCCGCTCGGTCCCGGAGACCATTCCTGCCGGCTCGAATCTGAAGGCCGCACCCGAACGTTTCTCGTTCACGTGCCTCCCGATTACGATCCCGGGCGGCCGACCCCAGTCGTGCTGATCTTCCACGGAACGGCGATGAACGCGCGCATGATGGCCACGCTCACCGGAATGAGCAAAAAGGCTGACGAGGCCGGGTTCATTGCCGTCTACCCCAACGGCACCGGACCGACCAAGCTGATCTGGACGTTCAATTGCGGTGGGCTGGCCGAGCTGGAGAGCATGTCGCGCCCCGATGACGTGGCCTTTACCGCCCGGCTGCTCGATGAGCTGGCGTCGCTCGTACATGTCGATTCCCAACGCGTGTTTGCGACCGGGCTGTCGAACGGCGGCATGATGTGCTATCGGCTGGCGGCAGAGCTCTCTGATCGTATCGCCGCGATCGCCCCCGTCGCGGGCACCATCGGCATCGAGAATTATCAACCGAAGCGCCCGGTGCCGGTCATTCATTTTCACGGCACGTCCGACGCCATCATCACCTGGGACGGACCCAGCGAAACCACCGAAACGATCATCTCATTCAAACCGGTCGACGAAACGATGCGGCTGTGCGCCGAGGCCAACAGGTGCCGTCCGACGCCCGTGACGACCGATCTGCCCGATGTCGTCGATGACGGCACCAGTGTCACGCGGCAGGAGTATCGACCCTCGCAGGCGGGCGCCGATGTCGTTCTCTACAAGATCCACGGCGGCGGGCATTCGTGGCCCGGCCAGGCGTCGCTGGAGCGGATTTTGGGGAGAGCGACGATGGACATCGCGGCCAACGATCTGATCTGGGACTTTTTCCAAAAGCATCCGTTGCACGAAAACGTCGAGGGGCGCTCGATCGCCACGCGCCCGGCCGCGTCAAGGTTCGCGCTTCCGCCGCGCGTGACGCGGCAGATTTTGCACGGCTACCGATCGCATTCGCGCGCCTCGTTTTAGCGATTGGCGTTCAATGCACGCGCTGCCCCGGCACGGCGCCGCTGTCGGGCGAGAGCAGGTAAATGTCTTTGCCGCCGGGGCCGGCCGCGAGAACCATCCCCTCGCTGACGCCAAATTTCATCTTTCGCGGGGCCAGGTTCGCGCAGCAAACGACGAGCCGGCCCACGAGATCTTCGGGCTTGTAAACCCCTTTGATGCCGGCGAAGACGGTTCGTTTTTCATCGCCGCCCAGGCTCAAGGTCAGCCGTAAGAGCTTGGTCGATTCCTGAACTTCTTCGGCCGCCGTGACGCGGGCCACGCGCATGTCGATTTTTGAGAATTCGTCGAACGAGCAGACGGGAGAGAGCGGCTCGGCCGCGAGCGCCTCGGGTCCGTCGGCTTGTTCGGCGGCGCCGGCGGCGGGTCCTTCTGCTTCGCCGGGAGTTTTTTCGGTGCTGGCCGCAATCATCGCCTGCACCTGCGCGGGCTCGACACGTTTGAGCATGTGCTCGAATGCACTGACTGCGGTCCCCACCAACGGCTGCTTCGCTTCGTCCCAGTGGACGATCGGCCGATTGAGAAGCTGGCCGGCCTGCTGCGCCAGCCGCGGCAGAACCGGCGTCAGGTAGACCGCCAACTGGCGAAAGAGATTGAGGGCGATCGTGCAGGCGTCCTGCAGCTCGGCGGCTTTGCTCGCGTCTTTCCGCAGGTTCCAAGGCGCGACTTCTTCGATGTACTTGTTCGCCTGATCGGCCAGGCCCATCACGAGACGCATCGCCGTATTGTAGTCGCACGATTCATAGGCGGCCGCGATATTCGCCCCCTCGGCCGCGGCGCGGGCGAACAACCCGCCGTCGTCCGGATACGATGACGATAGTCCCGTCGGTTGGGCGAACCGCGCGGTTCGGCTGGCCAGATTCACCACTTTGCCGACGAGGTCGGCGTTCACCTTGTTCACGAATTCTTCGAGGTTGAGATCGAGATCGTCGAGCTTGGGGGTGAGTTTCGAGGCGTAGTAATAGCGCAGATAGGCCGGGTCGAGGTGTTCGAGGTACGTTCGCGCGCGCACGAACGTCCCTTTCGACTTCGACATCTTCTCGCCCCCCACGGTGAGAAAGCCGTGAATGTGCACCTTGCCGGGCAGCTTGAACTTCGCCGCGTGCAGCATGGCGGGCCAGAAGAGGGTGTGAAAGTAGGTGATGTCTTTTCCGATGAAGTGGTGAATTTCGGCGCCGCGGCGCTCGGCGTCGTCGCCGCGCGGCCACCAGTCGTCGAATTTCTCGTTGGATTTGCCGCACCACTCGGCCAGCGACGCCATGTACCCGATCGGCGCGTCGAACCAGACGTACCAGTATTGTTTCTCTGAATCGGGCAAATGCTCGTAGCCGGGAATCACAAACCCGAAATACGGGGCGGGGCGGGAAATGTCCCAATCGCGCAGCGGCTCGCCGAGAAAATGCCCCTTCAGGTAGTTGGCGACCTCCGGCTGCAGGCGCTCGCCCGATTGCGTCCACTTTTCGAGGAATTCGTGCAGGCCCTCGATTCGCACGAAGAGGTGCTTGGCGCTTCGCAGCTCGGGTTTGGTCCCCGAGAGGGCGCTCACGGGGTCTTTGAGGTCGCTGGGGCTGTATGTCGACCCGCACTTATCGCAACTGTCGCCATACTGATCGGGCGATCCGCATTTGGGGCAAGTTCCCTGGACGAATCGGTCGGCGAGAAATGTGCCTGCCGCCGCGTCATAGAGCTGGCTCACCTCTTTTTCGCTGATCAGGTTTGCGTCTTTGAGACCGCTCCAGATCGCCGCGCAGCATTCCCGGTTTGCAGCGCTATTCGTGCTGCCGTAATTGCTGAATTCGATGTTGAAGTCGCTGAAATCGGCTTCGTGAGCCTGTTTCATCTCGGCGATCAGCGATTCTTCGCTGCGCCCCTCTTGCCGGGCGCGGATCATGATCGCCGTGCCGTGCGTGTCGTCGGCGCAAAGAAAAATGGAGCGCTGCCCGCGCAGTTTTTGAAACCGCACCCAGATGTCGGTCTGGATGTATTCGACCAGGTGGCCCAGATGAATATGGCCATTGGCGTAGGGAAGCGCGGCCGTGACCAAAATGCGACGCGGTGACATGCAGAAATTTAGTTCCACGCGCTCGTGGGCGCGATTCAAGACGAGACGGCCCGCCGTGCTCTTACCCGGACGTTGGCCCGCTGTTTGCCGGTTCGCGCACAAGTCTTACGTCAAGTGACGACGATCGTCAAGACACATCTTCCAATGGCGAAGTTCGGCCCGATAGGAAAGCGCGCGGCGGACTTGAACAACCGCCTCCGTTTGAAGATTATGCTGGGGATGCAGTTTGTTATCGCCGTTTTGTGGAGTTCGTGACGATTACGGCCTCGACTCGAAGAACCGTTGTATCCCCCGATTTTCGCAACCGCAGTCTCAAGAGCGCCTGCCTGTGCGCGAAGATAGCCGACGACCTCCGCGGAAAGGAGACCCTCGTTCTCGATTTGACGGACGTCACCCCGATCGTGGACTATTTCGTGATCACGACGGGCGCCAGCGGCCGCCAGATGCGCGCCGTGGCTGAAGAGGTCGACCGCGCGCTGCGCACCCGCGGGTCGCGTCCCCGGGGCGTCGAAGGGCAACATGACGCGACCTGGATCTTGCACGATTTCGGCGACATCGTGCTGCACGTGTTCAGCCCCGAAGCGCGAAAGCTGTACGATCTCGAACATCTGTGGGCCGACGCGCCGCGCGTCGACTGGAAGGCCGAGCTCGATGCGAGCGATTGATTCCATTGCTTCGCCATGAATATTTTGCAAGAACTTCGGTCGCGCTTCCTGTCGGCGCTCCAGGGCCTTTCTGACGACCCTGCGCCGCTGGCAGCCCTGGTGAAGCCCGCGCAGGATGCCAGATTCGGAGACTATCAGGCTAACTGCGCGATGCCGCTGGCCAAGCAGCACGGCGTCAGCGCGCGCGACATGGCGGCGCAAATCGTCGAGCGGCTCCAGATCGCCGATCTGTGCGAGACCCCCGAAATCGCCGGCCCGGGGTTCATCAACCTCAAATTAAAAGACGGTTGGATCGCCGAACACATAAGCACGCTCGTCGCCGATGATCGCCTGGGCGTAACGCCGGCCTTGCCGCCTGCGCGGATTGTCATCGACTACTCGTCCCCCAATGTCGCCAAACCGATGCACGTGGGGCACCTGCGCAGCACGGTCATCGGCGATGCCCTGTACCGCATCCTCACGTTTCTCGGGAACCACGTCGTCGGCGATAACCACATCGGCGACTGGGGCACGCAGTTTGGAATGATCATCTACGGGTACAAGCATTTCCTGGACGAATCCGGTTATGCGCAAAATCCCGTCGCCGAGTTGGCGCGGCTCTATCGGCTCGTCAACCAGTTGACGGAATATCATGAGGCGCTCGCCCAACTCCCCACGCTCCAAGCGTCGCTGGCGGAATGCCGGGCGCAGCTCGAAACGGCCGAGTCCGCCGTTAAAACCGACGAGGGGCCGGCCGCGAAAAAGGCGCACGACGACCGCAAAAAGGTCCGCAAGCGCCTGGCCGGCGAAGTCGACAGCTTATCGCGGGCGATTTCGTCGGCTGTGAAAACAAAGGCCGAAGTCGACGAGTCGCCGCTGCTGGCCTCGCTCGCTCAGGCGCACCCGAACATCGCAGCGGCGTCCCGCGAAGAAACCGCCAGGCTGCACGCAGGCGATAGCGAAAACCTCGCGCTCTGGAAGAAGTTCATGCCGTCGTGTCTGGCGGCGCTCGAGGCCATGTATGCGCGGCTGGGAGTCAAGTTCGACCTGACGCTGGGCGAGAGCTTTTACCAGCCCTTCCTGGCCGGCGTGGTCGAGAGCCTGTTGTCGCGCGGAATTGCCGTCATGAGCGACGGCGCGGTTTGCGTCTTCATTCCCGGCGTCGAAGCGCCCTTCATCGTCCGCAAGAGCGACGGCGCTTTCACTTACGCCACGACCGATCTGGCGACGATTCGCTACCGCGTCGAAAAGCTCGGCGCCCAGACGATGCTGTACGTCGTCGACGCGCGGCAAAGCGACCATTTCAAGTTGCTGTTCGACACGGCGCGCCGCTGGGGGTACGACGATGTCGATTTTCGGCACATCAGTTTTGGAACGATTCTCGACGAGAAGAAGCAGCCGTATAAAACCCGCTCGGGCGACACCGTCGGTCTGCAATCGCTGCTCGATCAATCGGTCGTCGAGGCCCGCAAGACCGTCGACGCCAACGATAAAGAGCAGCCGGCCGGCGCCGAGCTCGACGATGCCGCGCGCGGGCGAATTGCGGAAGCGGTCGGAATCGGCGCCATCAAATACGCCGATTTGTGCCAGAACCGCGAGAGCGACTACGTGTTCAGTTGGGAAAAGATGCTGGCCACGAACGGCGACACGGCGACTTACATGCAGTATGCATACGCCCGCGTGTGCGGCATCTTCCGCAAAGGGGGCATCGACCGCGCCGGGCTGAAAACGGCCGGGGGCCGCATCGAGATCGCGATGCCCGCCGAACGTGGGCTGGCGCTGCAGCTTTTGCGATTCAGCGAGGCGCTGGGCCAGGCGGCCGTCGAATGCCGCCCCAATTTTCTGACGCAATATCTGTTCGAGACCGCCAACTGCTTCAGCACGTTTTTCGAACAGTGCCCGGTGCTCAAGGCCGAGAACGAGGCTCTAAAAGTCAGCCGCCTGCTGCTGGCCGACCTCACCGCCCGCGTCATTTCGCAAGGCCTGAATCTGTTAGGGATCGAGACGATCGAGCAGATGTGACGTGCCGTATTTGAAGGAAACGCCGCGGCCGCCCCGTAGCGGAACTCGCCGGAGTTCCGACCGAGGCGGTTCCAACCGATTACCGATCGGCGCTGGTGGGAAGACGGCAGAAGATCATTCGTCCGGCGCTGGATTGCAGCACGCTTTTGACGACGACTTCCGATTCTTTTCCGATCATGGGAGCGCCGTCTTCGCAGACGACCATCGTTCCGTCATCGAGATAGCCCACCCCCTGCCCGGGCGCCTCGCCGGCCTTGATGATCTTGATCGACAGCCGCTCGCCCGGCAGATAGCGGGGTTTGAGCGAATTGGCCAGGTCGTTGAGGTTGATGACGTCGACTCCCTGGACGCTGGCGACCTTGTTGAGATTGAAGTCGTTCGTGACGACGCAGCCGCCCAGCTTCTTGGCCAGCTCGACGAGCCGCTGATCGACGGTCATTCCCTTGGTTTCATCTTGCTTGACCTCGTGCAGCTTGACCTCGCTGTGCGGGTTCGATTGCAGTTTGGTGAGCACATCCAGACCGCGGCGGCCTCGGTTGCGGCGCAGCTTGTCGTTGCTGTCGGCGATGTCTTGCAGCTCCTGCAACACGAACGACGGGACGATGAGCGGCGCGTCGATGATCTTGGTCTCGATGACGTCGGCGATGCGCCCGTCGATGATCGAGCTGGTGTCGAGCACGTAGGGACGCCCACCGCGAATTTCCTTGGCAAACTCGATGTACGGAATGATAAAGCGAAATTTATCTTTGGTCTGAAGCAGCATCGTGACGCACAGGTAGGGAAAAACCAGGTTGGTCACCATCAGCGTCAGGCCCTTGAAGTTGCTGGTGATCACCGGCTGCAGCGCCTGGTTGGTGAGGTAGCTCAACAGAAAGCCGATCAACAGCCCAAAGTACACGGCCGAGATGACTTCGATCCGTTTGCGGGGTATCAGGATGTCGACGAAAATCACGGTCTGGGTCAACAGCAAGAGCCCCACGAACGCCAGGAACCGGTGCGACTCGATCAAAATCCGCGGTTCGGGATCTCCCGTGCTCACGTACGCCGCAATCGCCCCGGCGCAGACGACGGCATAAACGATTCGGATGATGATCAAGAGCATGATGCGGGCGGCTGTCGATTCGTAAAGAGACCGCGGCGGCGATCACAAGGAAATGGGCCGCGTTCGGCGTACTTCGCCACGGAGCGGCGCACGGGAGGGTCAAATCGCGATAATTCGCATAATGAAACGTGCGCCCATTGTTCTGTTTTTCGCCCGCGGAATCAAGTCATGTTGTCCGCCGGGCGCGGAGCCCGATCACTCGCGCCTGTCAGCAACTCATACAACGCCTCGAGCGACTGGGGAATGACGTTGACGTTGCCCAGGACGGGCATGAAATTCGTATCCCCGTTCCAACGCGGGACCAGATGCCAGTGCAGGTGGCCGGGAAGCCCCGCTCCGGCGACTCTTCCCAGGTTGAGGCCGACGTTGAAACCGTCGGCGGCCATGAGGCTCGCCATGCGGCCGGTCATTTTTTGCAGGGCCTGCATGCCTTCGAGCAGTTCTTCATCATCCAGGTCTTCCAGGTTCGCCTTATGCGCCAAAGGAGCGACCAGCAAATGGCCGTTGTTGTAGGGATACCGGTTCAAGACCGTCAGCGTGCGCGGCCCGCGAAAAAGGACCAGATTCTCGCGATCGGCCTCGGGTTCTTCGGCAAAGCGGCACAAAAAACAGCGTTCAGGTTTGTGATCCTTGGTCGTAACGATGTACGACAGCCGCCAGGGCGCCCAGAGTTGCTCGTGCGTCACGGAGTGATCCTGATGTGAATACTGGTTTTTCGCCGTTCCCCGCCCGTCATCGCCCGTACCGTTAACGACCATACCATGCCGCGAGCTTCGAGATGTCGTCCAGCCGCGCTAAAAGCCGCACCCGCCCGCGGAACCCGCGCTGCCCGAACGCCGGCGAGTATCCGTGATGGTGGTCGGCGATGCTCAAGGCTCGCGAGATTTCATCGACACCCAGCTCAGCGCGCCCTCGGCCGGCTGCCAGCCAGCGGGCCATCCACAGCACCGCGGGGACGACGAGCGCCAAGCTGTGAAAGCCCTCGACCAGCGGCACATTATAGTACGCCCTCCCGCAGAAATGCAGCCCCTCGAGTTTCACTTGCAAGTATCGGGACAGCATCCGGTCGGCTTCGGCCGGAATGGGTCCAAACGCCTTTTCCAAAGCGTCAAATGGAACTTCAGCGAACTCCGACTGAACGCTCGGCACGAGGCCCGTGCCGCGCGTGAAGCGCAGCGCCGCGCGAAACAGCCGCCAGCGATGAGACCAGCCCAATTGCCGTTCGGCAAATGTGTCTCGTCGCGCGTACTGCGCGCACAATAGGCGGAACTGCATGCGGCCGATCGCGCTGGGTTCGGGAACCTGCGCGAGGTCGGCCGGAACTTCGGCCGCTGCGGCCGATGAGACGATTTCCAGAAATTCATCGAGTCGCTGCCCCTTGATCTTTTCGAATCGCGATTGACCGAAAAGATCGGCGAGTTTGATCGCCTGGAGCAGGCCGTGGATGACCGGTTGCCGGCCGTCGGCGAAGATGCCGGCCAGTTGTCGCACGATCTTGAGCGTATCGGGCCAGTCGAGTCGTTGGCCGGGGACAACCTCCGGGGGTGCGATCTGCTCGGCCCCTTCGGGAACCACCAGCGCTTGCAGGGCTTTCAAGTCTTGGCGCTGTTCCGAGACGGCGCGGCCGCGATTGTTCGCGACCGAGGGGCAACTGTACCGCAGGCTGACGGTGATTTTCTTTCCCGCCGGATGGAACGCATAGGGATAGATGCGGCACGCCAAGGGTTTGGCGGCTTCACCGAACCGCGCGTGAATCCGGCACAATCCGCGGTCGTCGAGAAATACGCACGCCCCATCGGGCTGGTGCGCCAGGCGATATCGCCGCGACCACGGAAACCCCAATCGAACGAACAAGGGTTGGCCGGGAGCAATTCCTTCCTGGCCGGCCCAATTCTGCTCGATGATCCGCTGACGCTCCGCGGCGGTGATCTCGATGGCATGCTGCCGGCAACAACCGCCGCAATTGTGGCAGCTCCAGTTCTGAACGGTTGGCAGCTCGAGGGGCAGAAGCATCGGTCGTCTTGTCATGTCCACAGACTTTAGGATAGCATCCGAAACGGCCGCCACCCAATGCAGTCTTTGGCTGAAAAGACGCCGCACGAAGAGCCGCGGCAAAAGTGTCGTTCGCAGTCGTCCGTCAACGGGGTCTCTCGTGTCTCGCTACCCTCTGTTCGATCGTCTGGCCGTTCGTCTCAGCGACCTCGACGAGAGGCAGCATCTCGTGCAACTGGCGGATTGCCTCTCTCCTGGCGATTCTGTGCCGCGATACACGCATCCCGACCTGGCGGCGTTGGCGACGGCCATTCTCGAAGCGCGCCGAAGCGGCCGGCCGGTGATTCTGATGATGGGGGCGCATGTCATCAAACAGGGCCTGTCGCGCTACCTGGTCGACCTCATCGAGCGGAGCCTGGTGACGCACGTGGCCACCAACGGGGCGGGCATCATTCACGATTTCGAGCTGGCCTCTATCGGCGCGACGAGCGAAGACGTGGCCCGCTACATCAAAGGCGGCGAATTCGGCATGTGGCTCGAAACCGGTGAGCTCAACGACATTGCCTGGGAAGCCTACGCGCGGAACGAAGGGCTGGGCGAGTCGGTAGGCCGCACGATTGAGGAATTGAACTTCCCTAATCGCGATGTCAGCGTTTGCGCCGCCGGGTATCGCAAGGGCGTCCCGGTCACGAGCCACGTCAACATTGGCGCCGACATCGTGCACGCGCATCCCGACTGCGACGGAGCGTCGTGGGGCGACGCTTCATACACCGACTTTTTGATCTTTGCTCAGTCGATTTCGCAGCTTGAGGGGGGGGTGTTCCTCAACGTCGGTTCGGCCGTCACGGGGCCGGAAGTCTATTTGAAGGCCCTTTCGATGGCGCGCAATGTCGCCCGTCAGCGTGGAGAGACGATCTGCCATTTCACGACCGCCGTATTCGATCTCGTCGAGCTTCCCGCCAATTTTCGCGACGGGCATCCGCCGAAAACGCACCCGCAGTATTACTACCGCCCCTGGAAGACGATCCTCATTCGCACGGTCGCCGACGGCGGACAGAGTTACTATTTCCAAGGGGACCACCGCGACACGATCCCCGCGCTGCACAAGGCCCTGACTGCGCCTGCCCGGCTGTCGCAGCCGGGCGGGACTGCCGCCGCAATCGGAAAATAATCGGGCGATTCGCAGCAACAACGACTTCTCAAACCGGTATATTGGCCGAAATCATGTCGATCATCCACCGATCCCTTCTATGCTGCGCCATTCTCAGCCCGGCACTAGCGCCGACGTGGGCGCATGCCGCCGACCGCAAGCCCAATATCGTTTTTATCTTGTGCGACGACCTCGGGTACGGCGACTTGAGATGTCTGAACCACGAAGGAAAGATCGCCACGCCGAACTTCGATCGCGTGGCCGCCGAGGGGATGATCTTCACTGATGCCCATTCGGGCTCGGCGGTTTGCTCGCCCACGCGTTATGGCCTCATCACGGGGCGCTACGCCTGGCGGTCGCGGCTGCAACACGGAGTGCTGGGGGGACTGAGTCCGCGGCTCATCGAACCGGGCCGCATGACGGTCGCATCGCTTCTTAAAGAGCAAGGTTACCATACGGCCTGCTTCGGTAAATGGCATTTGGGAATGGACTGGGCGATTCGGCCGGGAAAAACCGTGACCGAGCTGGGGATCGAATCGCCCGAGCAGGTTCGCAGCGTCGATTACTCGCGGCCCATCGCCAATGGTCCGAACGCGGTAGGTTTTGACGAATACTTCGGCATCAGCGCTTCGCTCGACATGGTGCCCTACACATTCATCGAAAACGACCGCGTTGCCGTTCTGCCCACAGTGGACAAGGAATTCCCGATGATGCTCGGCCGCAAGGAAGGCATGACGCGCAAAGGCCCGGCCGCCGCCGATTTCGACGACGCAGACGTGCTCCCCAAGCTCACGCAAAAGGTGGTCGATTTTATCGGCGCGCGATCTGCCGACGCGCGAAATGGGAAGCCGTTCTTCCTCTATTTGCCGCTGGCTTCGCCGCACACGCCGATTTCTCCCAAGCCGTCTTGGCGAGGCAAAAGCGGCATCAACTTCTATGCCGATTTCGTGATGCAAACCGATGGGAGCATCGGCCAGGTGCTCGATGCACTCGATCGGCAAAACCTCGCCGAGAATACACTCGTCATCGTGGCCAGCGACAATGGCTTTTCTCCCCAAGGGAAAACGGAGGAATTGCTGGCCCAGGGGCACAATCCGAGCTATGTCTTCCGAGGAAATAAAGCCGACATTTACGACGGCGGGCATCATGTGCCGCTGCTGGTGCGTTGGCCGGCAAAAGTGAAACCGGGCGCGACCAGCGGCCGGCTGGTCTGCCTGACCGATTTTATGGCGACCTGCGCCGAGATTCTGGGTGTCGAGCTTCCCGCCCAGGCGGGCGAAGACAGTGTGAGTTTTCTTCCGGCGCTCTTGTCGAAGACG
>DATGKC010000571.1:0-9091 GCA_035294845.1 Planctomycetaceae bacterium
CGCCAGGCAAGTGGCCCGCCGCGAAGCGCTCGAAGACATTCTGTGGGCCGTGTTGACCAGCAAAGAATTCTTGTTTGTGCATTGAATGAATTGACTGGTCAAATCTTGTCGAATAATACCCTCGTACTCGATAACTATGACTCGATTTTACTTCCATACATTGCTCGCATTCGCCGGCATCTTTGCAAGCATCGCACAGGCTGATGACAGCGCCGCGCCAAACTATGAGAAGCAAATCGGCCCGTTTTTCAAGACATACTGTGTCGGTTGTCACGACGGCGGCGACGACAGCAAGGGAGGCCTCAGCCTCCTGACCTTCAAGTCCCTGATGGAAGGGGGGAATGCCGGAGAAGTCATCGCACCGGGCAAGAGCGAAGAGAGCCGGCTCGTCAAGATGCTGCTGGGAACTGCCAAGCCCAAGATGCCCCCGAAGGATTCCAAGCAACCTACGGTGGCCGAGATTGACATTGTCAAGCGCTGGGTTGATCTGGGCGCCAAAGGGCCGGCGTCGTCGGCCCCGCAGTCGGCCGCCGAGCTCACGGTCCGCCACATTGAACCCAAGACCGCCGTCGCCCCCGCCATCTCGTCAATCGCCTTCAGTCGCGATGGCCGTTGGCTGGCGGCTGCCCGGCATCGGGAAGTTTTGCTGATCGACGCCTCAACCGGTCGGATCACCCAGACTCTTGTCGGAGCCGAGAACCCGATCAATCTCATCGCCTTCAGTCCCGACAGCCGCCTGATTGCCGCCGCCGAGGGTTTGCCGAGCGTCGTGGGGCACGTCAGGCTCTGGGAGTTCGGCCAAAAAGAATCGCGGGTCATCACCGGGCACGCCGATTCGGTCTATGCCCTGGCCTTCCATCCGTCCGGCGATCGCCTCGCGACCGGCAGTTATGACAAGCTGCTGATGCTCTGGGACGTTTCGAGCGGCAAAGAGTTGCATACGCTCAAGCATCATACGGGGGCCGTTTTTGCCGCAGCGTTCAGTCCCGACGGCAGGACGCTGGTTTCGGCCGGGGCCGATCAGACCATCAAGCTCTGGAGCGCCGAGACAGGCCAGCGCATCCTGACGCTCACCGAACCGACCAAAGGCATGACGGCCGTCGCCTTCCATCCGCGCGGCGACGAAATTGCCGCCGCCGGCATCGACAAGATGATCCGCATCTATGAATGGAACGGCGCCACGGCGAAGCTCAAGCGCAGCTCGTTTGCGCATGACGCGCCGATTCTGTCGCTGATCTATGGGCGCGACGGCGGGACGATTTTTACGGGCTCAGAAGACCTGCGGATCAAGGCCTGGGACTCGGCCACGCTGCAAGAGCGCCATGTTTACGACGGCGTTGCCGACTGGCCGCAGGCTCTGGCCGTCAATCGCGACGGATCGCAGCTTGCCGCTGGGTTTTTCAACGGCGATCTGACTCTGTATGACGCACTCAGCGCGAAGAAAATTCGCGATGTGCTCAAGGCAGGCCAACCGCAAATCGCCGAAAGAGCGCCGCATGATTCGCCGAGTTTGCGCGGGGCGGGGCTATGGCAACTCCTTTCGGCGGCGCTCATCGGCCAGCCAGCGGCAGCCGCCGACGAAGCCAATAAGCCCAAGCCCAATCCTCCTGCTCCGCGACTCGATGCCGTCAGCCCGCGGACGGTCGTACGGGGAAGCAAGGTGAAATTCACTCTCTCGGGGCAGAACATTCGCGATGCCGATCGGCTGTTTGTTTCGCACGGCAATTTGCCCGCGCAGCTCGTGGCGGCGGACGAGAAAAACGCCAATCAGGCGTTCTGCGAAATCGAGATTCCCCGCGACATGCCCTTGGGAATGGTCGCTCTGCGGCTGCACACGCCGCTGGGGAGCACGGCTGCGAAGTCGTTTTACGTCGGGCCGTTTGCCGAGACAGGCGAGAAAGAAGACAACGCAGAAACCTCCAACGCCACGCCTGTCGCGCTTCCCGCGACGCTCGTCGGCTCGATCGGCGCGAAAGGCGATCGCGATACTTGGGCCTTCGATGTCGAGGCCGGTCAAGAACTGGCATTCGTCCTCGCTGGCCCCGCGCTGGGCTCATCTCTCAATGCGCAAATGACGCTGCTCGATGCAGGCGGCCGCAGTTTGAAAACCGCCACGCGGCAGCCGTGGAAGAGCGAGACCGTCCTCGTCCAACGGTTCGAAGCGGCGGGAAGGTTCCTGTTGCGCATCGAAGACCGCGATTACACAGGCGGCGGCAATCATTTTTATTATGTTCACGCGGGCGCATTTCCTTATTTAACGAGCGCTTATCCCTTGGCAATGAAGTCGCTCGATGGCGGGCCGCCTGCGGGCGATCTGGTCCAGGCTGTTTCAGTGCAAGGCGCCAACGTTGCGCCTGGCTCAAAGCTCGAGCCCGTTTCGGGGACCGGAGCGCGCTTCGTCCATCTTGAGACGCCAATGGGAAAGACACTCAACGCGGCCCGCTTCGAATCGTCTCCGCATGCCGAATTTGTCGAGCTGGAACCGAACGACCTTCCGTCGCAGGCGCGGCACGTTCCGATCCCCAGCGCCATCACCGGCAGAATTTCGCGAGCGCCAGTTGCGTCAGGGAGCACGCCCACATCGCCTGGCCTTGAAGACGTCGACCATATTTCCTTCGAGGCGCGCAAAGGCGATCGCCTCACAGTCGAAGTCAACGCCCGCCGCCTCGGTTCGCCGCTCGATTCGGTAATCGAGATTCTCGATGCGCACGGCAAGCCTGTTCCACGGTATACGCTGCGCGCGGTCGCCGAGACTTACGTCGTGCTCCGCGACCATGATTCGCGGGGCAGGGGGGTGCGCTTGCAGCACTGGGAAGACCTGCAACCCAATGATTACGTGATGCTGGGCGACGAAATTATCAAGGTGCAAGTGCTCCCATTGGGTCCCGACGAAGATGTGCGGTTTTTCGACAAGGGCGTGCGATTGGGATATCTGGGCACAACGCCTCAGGCGCATGCGATCAATAGCCTGGCCTATAAGGTCGAGGTTCATCCTCCGGGAAAATCGTTTCCTCCCAATGGAATGCCGGTGGTCGCGCTCAATTACGTCAACGACGACGGCGGCCCCGGCTTGGGGAGCGACTCGCAGATTTTCTTCGACGTTCCGGCCGACGGCCGATACATCGTGCGCATTCGCGACGTGCGAGGCTTATCGGGCGACGACTTCGTATACCGGCTTGCCGTTCGCGCGCGGCAGGAAGATTTCCGAATTTCGCTTGATCCCGAGAATCCCAATATTCCTCGTGGCGGCAGCTTGCCCGTCACGGTGAATCTCGACCGCATCGAGGGCTTCAACGGCCCCGTCGATATTCGCATCGAGGGCCTTCCGGAGGGTATCAGCGGCACTTCAACGAGAATCGGTCCCGACTTTTTCAGCGGCGTATTGACACTGACCGCCGCTGAGACTGCCGGAGCCGGCGAGACGGGAGCGTCAGGCGCTCAAGCAAGCCCGACAAAAGACGCTCAATCCGACAATGGCGCGTCTGACAACCAGCCGGCTGACGCCGGCCGCTCGCCTGTGCCGGTCGCGTTTCGGGTCATCGGCGGTGCGCGAATCGGGAACGAAACGATCGAGCGCGCCACCACTCCGGGATTCGGATTGCATCAGGTCTCGGTGACTTCGCCTCCTGATCTCAAGGTGCAGGTCGAACCCACTTCGGCGACGATTGCGCCGGGCCGCGAGCTCAAATTCACGGTGACAATCGAACGCCGCAATGCGTTTGCCGGGCGCGTCCCGGTCGACGTTTTGAACCTGCCGCATGGCGTGCGCGTGCTGGATGTAGGGCTTAACGGCGTGTTGATCAATGAGACCGAAACGAGCCGCAGCTTTGTCGTGGCGTGCGATCCCTGGGCCGAGCCGGGGCCATTGCTGTTCTACGCCGCCCCGAAAGTCGAATCAAAAAACGAACGGCACGCGTCGGCGCCGATCACGCTTCAAGTGCAGGCGGCTGCGGAAGTCGCCGGCGCAAGCAAGTGACGGGGTCGGCTGGCCGGAAGCGTGACTTTGCCGAAGTACGTGAAGTGGTAGGCGAATTTCGCCTGGCGCAAACCTTTTGGAACCGCGACCAGCATTCGCAGCCGTTGCGGGCCGGTGAGCTCTCCCTCTTGTTGCGGTGCAAAGTTGCCGTCGCGCCAGACTTCGAGCGTGTGCACGAGCCCTGTTTCGAGGCACGCTTCGAGCTCTTCCTGCGGCACAAACGCGGCGTTCACGACTGCTAGTGCGGTCGGATCCCAATTTGCCTCGGGGTCGCGAGGCGCGATCGTAGCGTCGATCAAGAAATAGTCGGAATCGTCAATGACAACTCCGCCATCCAGCTCGGGGTCATAATCTTCATCATCGGGATCCAGGCCGATGAGCGAGGATTCCAGCGGCGGGTCGGTCGGTTCCACGGAGTGCACTTCGACCAGCGCATTTTCCAGCGGCTGTCCCTGCTGTGCGACGGCCAACGTCAAATCGCGCTGCAAACGATACACAAGGTAGCGGCCCAGCGCCACAAGGCTGATCGCGAAAAGAATCAGGACGCCTGCCGCTCCCCACCAGGGAAGCACGCGAAAGAGTTCGACGACGACGAGCAGGAAGCGGAGCATGGGGAGTCTCCCGGCGATGCGGCGTAGGTAGACGGAATCTGCTACCGAAACTGTAGCTCGGCAATCTGCCTCGCCAGGGTCGTGAGGGGCGCAGCCTTGGCTCGACTCGCTTCATCGC
Organism: Planctomycetaceae bacterium; assembly: GCA_035294845.1. Taxonomy (GTDB): domain Bacteria; phylum Planctomycetota; class Planctomycetia; order Planctomycetales; family Planctomycetaceae; genus JACQFH01. Next base: position 4,706 of record DATGKC010000571.1, read on the forward strand.
AAGAGGAGCGTAGCGGTTCTGCACGAGAGTGCGACGAGTGGGATGATGCAGGTTGCGCCGGCTCTTATCTCCCTCGTTTCGCGCGCGCTTAGCCCGGCCTGCCCAGCCAAAAGACAAGATAGGCCGCCGCTCGCTCGGCAGCAGAGGAAGTCCGCGCGTCGGCCTGATCGTTCCGTTTCTTCAAACTACGACTCGATTTTGTAGTGGTCGATCCAGGTGCGCGCATCGTCGCGCGTCACTCCGGCCGATTTGACTCGTTCGATTTCCAAGGCCAGGGGCGCGGTCGGCAACAGCCGCAATTCTTCCAGGGCCCCTTCGTTTCCGCCGAGCGATTTGTAAAGAGCCACTGAGAGAGTGAGGATATTGCGGCAGGCGTTGTACAGCCAGAGAGGCCCGAGAAGGCCTTGATTTGGAATGGTAAAACGAGCTTTGGGATTCGCTTTATATTGTTCATCGAGCAGCAGTTTGGCCGAATCCGAAAGATCGGTTGTCGCGATTCGTCGGGTGAAATTGATTTGGCTGTCGAGATCAAGCAGGGCTTTCTGCATGCTGCCCACTTCCAAACCAGCGCGGTCGCCGTCCGATTCGAAGAATTCTCCGGATGAGATCGCAGCGCCGAGCGCGGTCGTTCGCAGGCGAGCGCCGATATTGCCGTAACACATGACGAATAAGCCCAACGACGCCAAGTGTTCGCCGGCCAATTCGGAAACATCTTGATAGCCGCCGGTGAGGCCCTTGCTGGCTCCTTTGCCGTACCTGGTCACGGCGGAAAGGTACGATCCGTCATTGGTCAAAAACGCGGCCACATTCATTTCGATCTCACACAGCAAATTGGCAATCAGCGCCTGGCGGCGAATGGGTCGCGAAAGTTTCAGAGCGCCCTTGCAGACATTGAGAATGTCGCCGAAGGATGAGAACGGATAGATGCCGTGGCCCGCGGGCGCATCGCCCTTGCCGGTCGGAGCCTTTTTCGTCTCGTGGCTGCGCGCCGCTTCGTTCAGGAACTCGAAGATGGCGTCGGCATCCGGCAGCAGCCTGCTGGAGTGCGTCAAGAGCTTCTGTTTGTCGTCGGCCGACAGCTTCTTATCGAGCGCTTCGTCTTCGGCCATGTAGGCCCGCAAACCATTGCGGTCTTCTCGTATGTCCCAGACTTCCTTGCGGACGAACGCTAATATCTTGAGCTTGCCGGCCAGAAAACGCTGATAGGCATGACGATAAGCCATGCGCGTGATGCTGATTCGCACAGCCTTATCAAACCAGCCCCCCGCGCGGCCGCCGATCAACAGCACGAAAACATCACAGGTATCAATGGCCTCGACCCACGACTCATAAGTCTTGCTTCCGAGCTGCACAGAAGAATCGTTGTGTTCCGAGAGAATCACTTCGAGTCCGTACTCCGCCAGCGCATGGCGCAGCGCCGATCGAAGGTCTCGAAAATCATAAATCGTCGAGCAGACAAAGATTCGCGGCCTGTCGTCGCCCATGCAATCCCCTGGCAGTCGTCAAATCGCGAAGGATTTGCCCCGGCGCGGCGGTCGCCTGCCGTGCGAGCGGCTACCGCACCACTTTGCCGATTTCTTCCAATGTCGTGAGCGCCTGCTTGGCGGCTTCGAGACTGCCGGCAGACCGGATGAAATCGAGCGCGGCGCCAACCGGCCCTAGCCCGTTTCCGGGGGCTGCGCGCATGGTTTTCGCACGCCGCGCGCCTCCCCCTCGCTTCGCGCGCCGAGCCTTCTTGTCGTTCGACTTGATTGTGCTCACGTATTGGCCCGTGACGGCGACTCCGTCTTGCCTTAATATGGCGGCGATTTCGGCGGGTGCTTTGTCCGGGTGCGCCTTCACCGCATCACGAATCATTTGCGATTTATTGACATCAGCGCGCTTTGCCATTGCTATTGATCTCCCTGAGTTAGATGTTTCGCCGAGCATTCTGCATCGCAGTGCGGCCCAAAGTCAAGGGCTATGATTGGCGGCGTGCGGCATGCACCTGGGTTCGCCTTCTTTCAGACCCGATTTCATTTTTTCTTGGCATCCCAGGGCGCTCGCGATTCCTCCCAGCCTTCCGGAGAATTTGGGGACGTGGTTTGCCATTTGCGCCAAGTATGGCCTGTTTTGGTGTCGATAATCCATGCCAGTCTTTCGGAAGCGGCAATTTGATATCTGCCGATCTCTGCTGTTTCGTTTTTTTCTCGCGACTCCTGGCTTGTTGACGTGCCGACGAGGAAACCGCCGGCCAGGCAAAATGCCGCAACGATCAAACTCCATGTTTTGGGGCGCATGGCAATGCTCCATTTATGAATGACGATTGGCATTAGGCCCAGTAATTCCTGTCGAGGGTGCGGTAGTTGATGGCCTCATTGAGATGGGAAGATGTCATCGTTTCGCTTTTGTCGAGGTCGGCAATCGTGCGGGCCACGCGCAGAATCTTATCATGCGCGCGCGCCGAGAGGCCCATCTCCTCCATGGCCGATTTGAGCAGCGACTCGCCGGCGGCATCGAGCCGACAGTGGCGGCGAATTTGACGAGGCGTCATGCGCCCGTTGAGCGTCGTGCGTTCGGATCGAAAGCGCGCCTTTTGCGCCTCGCGCGCGGCGACCACCTGCTCGCGCATTTGTGCGCTCGTGGTGCCGGAGTTCTTGTCCGACAATTCGCGAAAGGGGACGGAAGCGACTTCCAGATGAATGTCGATGCGGTCCAGCAAAGGTCCGCTGATCTTGCCCACGTATTTTTCGATTTGAATGGGACTGCAATTGCACGCCCGCCGCGGATCGCCGCGATATCCGCAAGGACAGGGATTGAGCGCCGCCACGAGCATCAGGCTGGCCGGAAAAGTGACGCTGCCCATGGCGCGCGAAATCGTCACGTTCCCCGATTCCAGGGGTTGTCTGAGGACTTCGAGGGTGCGGCGATTGAATTCGGGAAGCTCGTCCAGAAACAAGACGCCATGGTGCGCCAAAGAAATTTCGCCCGGCGAGGGGGTGCTGCCGCCGCCGACGAGGCCCGCTTCGCTCACGGTGTGATGCGGCGCGCGAAACGGGCGCTGCAAGAGGAGCGATTGGCCGGGCGTCAAAAGGCCCACGGCGCTGTAGATTTGCGTCGTCTCGATGCTTTCTTCGGGGCTGAGGTCGGGCAAAATCGTGGCCAGCCGCTGCGCCAGCAATGTCTTGCCGGTTCCCGGGGATCCGATCATCAACAAATGGTGTCCGCCGGCGGCCGCTACGGTGACGGCGCGCTTGGCCATCTCTTGCCCTTTGACGTCCGAGAAATCGATTTCATAGCCGGCGAACTTCTCTTGCACTTCGCGCCAACTGAAAGACACCGGCTCGAGATCGAGCTGGCCGGAGAAAAAGCCGACTGCTTCGGCCAGCGTGCTCACGGCGATGATCTCGATGCCGTCGACGACGGCCGCCTCTTGCGCGTTGGCGACCGGCACGACCAACCCCTGTTTCCCCTGCTGGCGGGCGGCGATCGCCATGGCCAACGCGCCTTTGACGTGGCGGATCGTCCCTTCCAACGCCAATTCGCCCACCGCCGCAAACCGCTCGAACCGGTCGGATTGCAATTGCCCGCTGGCGACGAGCAGGCCCAGTGCGATCGGCAGATCGAATGAAGCGGCTTCCTTATGCAGTTCGGCCGGTGAGAGGTTGATGACGATTCGATCGACGGGGCGGTGATAGCCGCTGTTGACAAGCGCCCGCTCGATGCGGTGAATGCTTTCCTTCACCGCCGCCTCGGCGAGCCCCACGAGAATCGTCTTGGGGATGGCGCCCGGAGAAATGTCGACTTCCACCTCGACGGGGACAGCCTGAATTCCGAACAGCGAGTAAGTGTAGAGTTTTGCCAGCATGAAGTCGTGTGGGCAGCCGTCCGGAGCAAGCGAAAGCGAGTGATCTTATTTTGGGCCTGGATCATGGTGCAAGCAACCCAAGCGATTGGGTGATTTCATTTTCCTTCGCGGGCGACCTATCTATAATTGCGCCGGGCGGGCGGAAGGCGAAGTTCCTTGATTCAACGCGGAGAATCATTTTGTTTCGAGCCGGACCGTGGCTGATTGCGTCGCTCGCCGTCGCGATACTCGCCCTCGATGCAAGCCGGAACGCGCGAGCACCGGCCGCCCAGGAGGGTTCAACCGAGGGGTACGGCTCCATCACCGGGCAATTCGTCCTTGAAGGTGAAATTCCGTCGTTCAAGCCGCTTGTCGCGCTGGGGAACATGACCGTGAACGATGCGGCGATCTGTACCGCGGCCGATGTCCCCGATGAATCGCTCGTCGTCGATGCCGCGTCGAAGGGAATCGCCAACGTGTTTGTCTATCTGCCAAAAGCCGAAAAAGTGCATCCACGGATGAAAGAAAGCGCGGCCAAGGAAGTGCCGTTCGATCAAAAA
>DATGKC010000572.1:0-2293 GCA_035294845.1 Planctomycetaceae bacterium
CATCGTTCCCGCTCACCATTCTGGCTGTGCTGTGCACTTTATTCGTTCATCATCAGCGTGTAGCCGCCGCAGGCGTCAGATCAAACTCCGAGCAATCGGGCAGATTGTGGACGGGGTCGGGGTGGTCGAAGCGATTTGACCAAAGTCGCCGCCTCCACGAATTTGCAAATTCCTGCGCCAGTTTCTCACCGTAGTACCGCAAGCGGCGGCTTGGCCCGCGAGAGTCGAATTCCTGCAAATGCCCCAATTCGTGAAGGAATACGTCGTAGAGCATGAACCGCCGCACCGCGAGCGCCGGCCATTTCTTGCCCCACCTCGCGCCGAATTCCGATGGCGAGACCGAGTTCCACCGACAGCAGCCGTTCAAGCTCAACCGATGCGGTAAGGCGCACAGCGCGATATCATGACGACCACGATTGACGTAGCCAAGCCTCCGGAACCCGAAACTTTCGTCGTTGAAATGGACGCCACGCAGCCGTTTCCATACGTGCTCTGGAATGCGGCTTAAAACAACATTGATATCGCACTGATTGACGTAGTGCACGCGGTTTGAATTCGGTGGAACGACCGAGAACTGCACATCTCTCATCTTCCGACGCTCCCAATGGACGATCGAATCGGATCTGCGACTTGATAGAGCCCGCCGTCACGGAATAGGTTCGGTCTGGATCGGCACTCACACACCCCAGACGAGTCCGACAGAATTGATTTAGTGGCAAAATTCGATGTCAAATTGGCACGAGTCCGCGAAATGACTTGAAGGGACACTGAAGCAGGCATTGCCGATCTCACACGGGCGCTGCGGTTCCAGGCCCAGGGTTGGCGCAGGCCGGGCTGCCGGCCCGTTCGCCCGGATCACGGTGTCGAGTGGCGGCTGGTCGTGCTGATCGACGGCAAATTGGTGTTTCAGGAACTTCGTGAGCCTCGGGCACTCAAGGTCATTTCGGACGACGAAACCGGCGTGAACAAAATCCTGTTATCCACGGACGAAGGGATCAAGACGCTGGAAATGCGTTGAACCTGCGCAATTATTTCGCGGGCGGCGGCTTGGTTTCCGGCGGCGGTTCGTATTTCTTTTGCTGCTCGTAGAGGGCCATCTGGCGGGCGATTTCCGTCTGCGGCTCTCCGCCGACTTGCTGGGATGCGCGCTTCGCCGCTGCCACTGCCTCGTCAAATTTTCCCAATTCGGCGTACGCGGCGGCAAAGACGACAGAGGTTTTCCAGCGATCGGCGTCGTCCACTTTGGCGGCCTTGGCGGCGTGCTCCAGAGCCAGGGCGCCATTGCGCAGCTTTGCCTCAGGACAGGTCGCCAGGAGCCACGCCAGGTCGCGATGGCCTTCGGTCCAATCGGGATTTGCGGCCAGGCCTGCCTTGTAGCCGGCGACCGCCTGCGCGTACGCGTGTGTTTTCTCGAGCATCGATACGTGGCGTTGGCGGATGATCGTGTCGTCCGGCGAAAGCTCGAGCAACGTGCCGTAATCGGCCAGCGCCCGATCGAATTGCTCGAGTTTCTCTTCGGCCATCGCCCGGCCCCAAATCGCGGGCCGGCACTTGGGATCGATCTCAAGCGCTTTCTCGTAAGCGTCGACCGCTTTGGCGGGCAGTTGACCGAAGCGCAGGGAATTGGCGTGCCGCACGGCCTCGGCCAGGCGCTGCGTGGCTTCATCCAACTCGCCGCCGCGCGTGGGGCCCACGGCCGCGTCGTCTTTTCGCAGCACGTAGTTGGCCATCGTGCAAGTGAATTTCCAGCGGATCGGAGACGTGGCCGCCTTTTCCAGATAGATGCGAGATAATTTCTTTTCACCACGGTTCGCAAGAAAGCGGCCGGCAAAATAGTAGACGTTGGTCACTTCGCCCGGTTCGATCTCCAACAACAGGTCGTCCAACTTGCGCGAATTCCATACGCTCGCGTCGCCCTTGCGCAGAACTGAGAGAAACAGCGGCGCCAGCCGAGCGCGCCAGCGACGATCTTGAAAGTCCCGGTTTTCGGGCATATTCGCCGTGATCTGTTGGAGAATGACGTCGCGGTCGGCGGTTTTGTCGAGCTCATCGGCGATGAGCAGGGCGTGATAGCCGCAAAACATCTCTCGCCGGCCATCCCAGTCGGCCCTGAAATCGGCCAATGCTTCGTCCTCTTCGTCGTTGAGGTAGTGCATCACACCCGAGAGCATCTTGCCGTCGTCAGCGCCTACCTCCTTCCGGCGTTCGGCGTGCTGGCGTGCGCGAGGTGCGGCAGCGGAGACGTCTCCTTGTCCCGTTCGGCAGCAAAACAGAAACCACTCCATTCTGGAGT
>DATGKC010000573.1:0-18985 GCA_035294845.1 Planctomycetaceae bacterium
GCTGTCGATCCACAAACGGCTCTTCTGCAAGCCGCGCGCGGCGAACCGGGCATGCGCTTGCAGATTTTCCGGCAGGCCGGGGAGCTCGATGCGAGCGCCGCGAAACGGCTGCTTCAGCCGCCATTTGCCGTAAGGAATGAGCGCTTGGCGCATTTTCCAATCGTGCCAGGGGTTGGCCGGATTGAAATTCTTAATGCCCGTCGCCTGGAGCGCGCGGCCAATGGGCTCGAAGAATTGCCGGCCGTGCTCCTTGATGAGCGACTTCAAAAACGCCATCCCCAGCATTTCGCCTTCGCCTTCGTAGATGCAGGGGGCGAGAAATTCGTGAACCTGGTCGCCGAAGAGATGCCCGTGCAAAAAGGCCCGCCCGCCGTGCGTCTTCATCAGGATTTCAACGGCCGCCTCTTTCTGGGCCTCGCTCCCGAAGATCTTGGCGACGATGCACTCCATTTCACCGCGGTAGCCCTCATCCAATAGCCACGCGCACCACTCGGTGAGCGCGTCGCAACCGACGATCAAAGCGGCCAGGCGCCCCACGCGGCGGCGCACCAGCTCGCGCGTCTCGATGGCCGCGCCGTAGGTGCGGCGAAATCGGGCCCAGGGCAAAATGCTGGCGAGCATGACGCGCATCGTTCCCGCGGCCCCCGCACAGAGCGCCACTCGTCCCCGGTTGAGCCCGTGATACGCGATCGTCAATCCGTCGCCGCGCGTCGGCGCCAGCAGGTTCTCTTTCGGCACGCGGAAGTCGTGGAACAACAGCCCGTTGTTGTGCGTGTGCTTGAGGGCGTAGAGGCCGTATTTGACCGTCCGGAAATGTTCGTTTTCGGCATCGGGCAGGTCGGCGATCAAAACGGCCGGCTTTCCGTCGATGAGGCACACCAGGCCAATCGTGCGTCCGGCGATGGCGTTTGTGATGAACAGTTTCTCGCCGTTCACCACGTACTCGCCGCCGTCAAGCACGGCGCGCGTGCGCAGGGCCGTGAGATCTGAACCCGCGCACGGCTCGGTGAGGGCGAAGGCCGATAGCCGCCGGCCAGTGGCCAAGAGCGGCAGATATCGCCGCTTTTGATCGAGGTTGCCGAAGCTGCGTAAAGGATCGACCGCGCCGATGCAGCCGTGGACCGACGCGAGCCCAGCCACGGTAGCATCGACCGTTGCCATCTGCGTCAGGAATTTGGCGAACGATTGGAACGATGCTTCCTGCCCGCTGTATTCCCGATCGACCAACAGGCCCCAGTAACCGGCCGCCGCCAGCGCGTCGAGCGTTTCGGGCGAGACTTTTCGCTGAGGATCGAGCAAAGTCTTTTGACGGCAGCGTTCGCGGACGATTTCCAGCGATTTTTGCATTACCGCGTTGACGGTTTCAGAAACCGGCTGATCTTTCGCCACGAACAATTCGCCCGGCAGCACGTCGTCCCAAACCGCACGGTGCACGGGGCTGCCGGTCGTCTGGTATTTGGCGGCAAACAGGGCCTCGACCTGCTCATCGGCCCGGTCGAGGGCCCCCGTGGTGCGCGTCTCTTCGGCGCTCTTGCCTGACAGCTTGAGGGCCGTTTCGACGAACGTCTCAGGCTCAGGCCCGAGGTCTTTATTTTGCGGTGAAGTGGAAGTGGTCATCGCGCGCTGGCCATTCAATTGATCGTGATAAACAATTGTACGGCGGCCGGGCTCAAACCGGCTAGGCGCCGCCGAGCCGCTTCACCATAACCCATTTGCGCGCCGATGTTAGCGGTGCGGCGATTTGGGGTCAAACCTTCCGCACGCGGCTTTGAGTTGCTTTAGGAGCGCCGGCAGAGCATCGCCATCGCTGGTCCTTAAGACCCCTCCTCGCGAACCGGAATGTGCCAAAGAACGTCAAACGCGTCTCAAAGGCACTCACAAAGAACACCACAAAGAACATCAACGCCAGGCTCTCAAAAACGTCAATATTCCTCGAGATCCGTTCAAAGGCACTCAAGTGCGCCCAAAGAACATCAACGCCGCGCGGGAGATGTGCCATTCGGCATCTCCATAGCCGCCTCTCGCGGCCCTTCTTTCATGACCAACGGCCGGGCGGGTTGAGCTTCGGCATCGGATTCGAAGCGTCAGCAATGTGCCCAGGGCGTCGACCCGCACAAGCAATCCCTCCATTTCTTTTCGCGCCGCGCAAATTTGTTGAGCCGGCGAATGCAAAAAAACCGCGGATTTCCCGGCGCGGCCGAAAGCAACCAAGGAGTACGGAGAGAACCACGAAACACGCGAACCACACGAAAAAGATTTCCGTGCTCGCGCGTATCCGCGGAATCCGCGGTGATTCGTCTTATTTCATCGCTTTGGATGCGGCCTTCGGCTGCGCTGAGAATTCTGCTGGGGAGATTGCTCCCCTATATCAATTTTGCGCGCCAAAATTCGATTTCGACAATCCCAATACGCGCAGATTCGCACGAGAGACCGAAAATAGTTGCATGTCCTTTCGTCGCAAGGCGCTCGTGCACTCCGTGGCTCGGGTGTCGGTCTCTCTGCGCCCTCTGTGCCTCTGCTGGTTCTGTCTTCCGTCGAGCGCGAAAGAGAGTTGAATCACATGGCGATCGATTAGATTTTATTTGTGCCATTTGGGCATCGAGTATTGAAGAACGTCGCAGGTTGGAAACCTACGCCACCGCGCGGTAGGGTTCTGACCTGGCCGCCGCGCGACAGTTGAATGTGAAAGACATCGCGTCTTATAATGTGTATTTGTGGCGTTCGCAGTCATTCTCCACCGCGACGTGGCGGCGATCGCGAAACGCCTCGAGCGACTGCGAGCTGCAAATTCTCTTTCGACAGGAGAGTTCTTCGTGACGAAGCCTTCTGAGAAGTTCTCGCGACGAAAAGAATCGTGCCTCGTCGGGACAGCCGCCCTCGCGGTCGCGGCCTGCATTGCAACCACGTGTCCCCCGCTGCATTCAGACGAACCCGCGGCGAAAGAAGGCCTCGCGGCAGACAACAACGGGCTGAAAGCGGATGAGCGCAAGCGGATGCGCGACGAGATGGCCGCCCGGATCGGCAAAGTGAAAGTCGCCCCCGTGGCCGCTCCTCGGCAATCTCCGGAATTGGTTGCCAAGCCGCTGATGAGTTACACCGACGAACCTCTCGCCATTGATGGCGCGACGCTTTGGGCGTGGGCGCAGCCGAAGCATGGCCGCCCGGTCGCTGTTTGCAAAGTCGAACATTACGACACCACGCGGAAAACGGTGAGTGGAGAATGGCTGTATTGTTTTGCTTCGCTCTCGGGCGAGCTCATCCGCGCCAAATGGCCCGATGGTCATGAGTGGACCGCCAGCCGCCCGGGGATTTCATTTCGCGACATTCCCGATGCGCCCCGGCCCGGCGAATCATCCGCCGCGCGAGTGCGCCAGATGAAAGACCTTTCCCGCCGGTTCACTGCATCGTTCGAATTCGGCAAGGGAACGCGCGAAGAACTGCGTCTTTTGACGCAGCCTGTGTATTCGTATGCTGACGAAGCGAGAGGAATCATCGAGGGGGCCGTTTTCACCGCCGCCGTGCACGGAACCAACCCGACTGCCTTATTTCTGATCGAGTTGCAGAAGGAGAGAGATCGGCAAGTCTGGAGATTCTCGGTGGCGGCGATGACCGATGGCGGCGTGGTCGTCCAATGGGACGGCAAAGAAATCTTGAATAAGCCCGCGCTCTACGCTCCCGGAAAAGCATTCGAAACCTGGACCTACTTTTTCGAAGAGCGACTGGCTCAATGACCGTGCCGAGTCGGCCGTCGCGCAAAGCGGGATGATCGACACTCTGGCCGCATCGTCCGCGACGGCCAGCCTTGATCTCGGCGGACGGCACGTTTCGATGGCACCGTCGATGCAGCCGTCAAGCCGGTGAATTCTTCGCGGCGTAAAACCCCCCGGAACGCGGCGGGCTCGCCTGCCCCAAGAGGCGAAGAAATTATAGGTAACTTTAACTTTACAATATGTAATGTATACATTACATTCATTTCATGCTGTTTCACGCGGGTTTCAAAGTCATGGGACGAGGGAGCCAAATCATGTCACGCTTGCAGATGTTCGCCTGGTTCAATTTAGCCGTCATCGCGTTGACGTTGCTCGTCGTCTTTTCGCTCTTGCCGTTTTTGGGATCGAGGGCCATGGGGGGCCTCGGTTGTCTCGGGTTCATTGGTTTCGGGCCTCTGTTCTTTCGCAAGAAGCCGGGGCGAGTCGTCACCGACGAGCGGGACCACCTTATCCAGTGGCGGTCATGGATTTTCGCCTACTCCTTGTTCTGGGTGATCTTTGTTCTCATTGCTGTCGTGCTGTCTGCCGTGATTTATGGGGAGGATGGGGCCGTTCCTGTCAGTGTCGTGCGGATCAGTGTCTTCTGCGCTTTCATGCTCGTCTATGCCCTGGCATCGATTGCCATCCTGGTCCAATACGCCGGAGCTTCCAAGAATGCCGAGTAAGAAGCAGGAGACGCTGGCCAACCGGATTCGTCGGCTCCGCTTCGACAACGGAGAGATGACCCAACAGGACCTTGCCGAGCGGATCGGCGTCACCCGCCAGACCATCATCGCGCTGGAAGCGGGGAAGTACGTCCCATCACTGCTGCTCGCCTTTCGCCTGGCGAGCGCTTTCCGAGTCCGGGTCGAGGACGTGTTCCAATACGACGCAGGCTCGCCCGGCTAACCCCCAACTGTGACCGCTTTTTATCCTACAGCAAAAGGATGTCCAGCCATGAAACGTCTTTGCCGTTGTTTCGCTCCCCTTGCAATCTCGCTGACCGTCTTTGCGGCGCTGCTGTTCCCGGCGTTTGCCGTGCCACAAGAGGATGCCGATTCCCCCAACACAGACGAGAAGCCCGGGTGCCTCATCACAAAGCAACAAGCGCTGTTTGAGCGGATCAACCTGGACGAGGCGTGGAAAATCACCAAGGGCGATCCACAGGTATTGGTGGGAGTGATCGACAACGGCTTCGACTTCTTCCATCCCGACTTGAAAGGCCAATTGATCCCGGGCAACTACTACGCGAGCGGTTACCACACGGAATTCTACGAGAACATGGCGCACGGCACCTTGGTCTCCAGCCTGATTGTCGCCAGGGACGACAATCCCGCCGGAATGGTTGGGTTGGCGCCCAACTGTCGGGTTGTCACCGCCTCGCAAGGGATGATCGAACACACACTCGTGAAGGTGCAGACTAAATTCTTCCAGGAACACCCGAAGGCGACCCTCGCGGACCTGCAAAAGGAGATGATGAAGCAACCGGGAACGCTGATGAAATTCGGCCAGGATTGGATCCACTATCAGGTCGGCGGTGCGACGAATGCCATTCGCTACCTGGTGGATCGCGGCGTCAAGGTCATCAACTTCAGTGGGGCCCTGAGACGAAGCCTGTGTCCCTCGGCAGAGACATGGCAGAAACTTGAAGATGCCTTCGCGTATGCAGCCGATAAAGGGGTCGTTATCGTCCTTGCCGCCGGCAACAATGCCGCCCAATGGGAAGATTACCCGGGCAGCTCGGAGACGGTGATCGTGGCTGGCGCCACGCTGTTGAACGATACGCGCTGGGAAGAGGAAGTGGACTCCCAGGGAACGAAAATCAAGCACGGATCGAATTTCGGAAAACGGCTGACGGTGATGGCTCCGGTCGAGAAACTGGTCGTCTGCGCGCCGCATGAGGAGCGGTTCTACTCATGCCAGGACGGGCCCATGGGGCCCACAAAGCTGCCGTTCAAGGGAATGCACGAAGAACGCCCCAACGGCGCAACGTCATCGGCGGCTCCAATCGTCACGTCGTTGGTGGCACTCATCTGCAGCGTGCGACCGAAGCTCGATGCCAAATCTGTGATCGCCATCGTCGAGCGGGGATGTGATGACATCGGCGAGCCGGGCTACGATATCCATACCGGCCACGGCAGAGTCAATTTCGGGAACAGCATTAGGCTGGCCCAAAATTGGGGCGAGTAGCCATCAGGGGTTCATTCCTCCCCCCGCCCGCGGGGGGATCGAGGGGGGGGTTCTGCGCGGCGACGGCGGACTCAACCCGCGAGGCTTTTTCAAGCTCCTGCCAAAACCACTCGCTGCGAGCCGGGAAGGAGACGTCCCGGCGCCGACCCTTTCCCTTGCTCGGTAAGCGGAGAATTGGTGGCAGCGGACTTGCGTTTCATTTGGTGCCGAAACACGCGACGGCCGTCGAGAGTGGCTCGACACCCCCCCTTAATCTCCCCGTGAACGGGGGGAAATTTTTCGACGCAAGCGGCGTCGCCTCACCGCGCGAGCTTTATGGTATGTGTCGACACCGTTCGGAAAATGACCGTGCATTTCAACATTTCGGAATCTGGTTTCGCGTGAAGCAATTTTGTGCGACGACATTGGCATCGAGGGCAGGCACAACGTTTCACCCGACCCCCCCTGGCCCCCCCTTGCTAAGGGGGGAATTTATGCGGGGTGCTTCCGCATCATCACCGCGCGATTTCGATGTGCCTGGTTTCGCGCAGCACGTTGACTTTGATCTCGCCGGGGTACGTCAGCGCCTGCTCGATGGCTTTCGCCACGTCGTGCGCCATGCGGGCCGCCTCGCGGTCGTTGACCTGTTTCGCGTCGACCACGATGCGAATCTCGCGTCCGGCCTGCACGGCAAAGGCGTGCTCGACCCCCGGAAAGCCGCAGGCCAGGGCTTCCAGCTCCTCCAGGCGCTTCACGTATTTTTCGAGCGTCTCGCGGCGTGCGCCGGGACGGGCGGCTGAGATGGCGTCGGCGGCGGCGACGAGAACGGTGTAAACGTAATCGACCCGAATGTCGTCGTGATGCCCCAGTGCCGCGTGCACGACTTCCGGCCCCTCGCCGTAACGTTTGAGCAGTTCGGCGCCCACGGCAGGATGCCCCCCTTCCATCTCGTGGTCTGCCGCCTTGCCGATGTCGTGCAAAAAGCCGCACCGCCGCGCCATATTGCCGTCGAGGCTCAATTGCTCGGCGAGCATCCCCGTCAGATAGGAGACCTCGATCGAGTGCCTGAGCACATTCTGGCTGTAACTGGTGCGAAAGCTCAGCCGCCCCATCAAGTCGATGAGCTTCTCGTGCAGGCCGTGGATGCCGGCTTCCTGGGCGCCTTCCTGTCCCAGGCGGCGAACGTGCACTTCCATCTCTTTCTGGGTTTCACCCACGATCTCTTCGATGCGCGATGGATGGATCCGCCCGTCTTGAATGAGCTTGATGAGAGCGAGCTTGGCCGTTTCGCGGCGGACCGCATCGAACGCCGAGACGATCACCACGCCCGGCGTATCGTCGACGATCACATCGACGCCGGTCGCCTTTTCGAACGCGCGGATATTGCGTCCCTCGCGGCCGATGATGCGCCCTTTCATCTCGTCGCTGGGAATATCGACCGAAGACACCGTGGTTTCCGAGGTGTGGCCGGCGGCGTACCGTTGCACGGCCATGCCGATGATCTCGCGCGCCATCTTGTCGCAGTTGGCCTTGAGATCCTGCTCGTGCTTCAGAATCACCGCGCCGGTTTCGTTTTTGAGCTCCTGGTTGAGGCGCGCCAGCAGCGTGTCTTGCGCCGTCTGCGGCGAGAGACCGCTGATCTTGTACAATTGGTCTTGCTGCTGCTTGAGCACCTGCTGCAGCTCGGCATCGCGGGCATCGACCGCTTCCGAGCGTTCGGCCAGCTTGCGCTGTGTGAGCTCGAGCATCCGCTCTTTTTTGGCGATGTCCTGCTGCTGCTCGTCGAGGGTGGTCTCGCGACGATCGAGACGCCTCTCCTGGTCGCGAAGCTCGTCGCGAACGTGGTTGGTCTCTTTTTCGAGCTCTTCACGGCGGGCCAGAAGCTCTTCTTTGCCCGCCAGCTCCTGTGACTTTTTGAGATTCTCGGCGTCGCGCTGCGCCTGCGCGAGAATTTCGTCGCGCTTCTGGTAGGCCGACCCGCGAAGCTGCCGTTCGACGAACCATCCCGCGACGATTCCTATCCCCAGCGCCACCAGCGCCGCGACCCACGTTTCGATCCCCATGAACGGTTATCCTTCTCCGAAAACGCTTGAGAAGAACCGGCTGACAGGGCAGCAAACGGCAGGTCGATCCCTGTCGCCGTCAAGCCCGAACGCGGCGCCAGAGGGCGGAATCGAGAAGTCGCGAACAGGTTCATGCGTCGCGGTAAAATGTCGCGGACCCGCCGCCGTGCCGGCGCAACGTGCGCCCTGCGGCATTTGGAGGAGCGCAGGCAGTCTGCGCCGGATCCGGAATCGGAATCCCGGAACCCCACCACAACGACCGTGAGACGGCATCCAACCGTGCGGAATCGAGATCGAGGCTCGGCCAGAATGCGCCCGGGCTGCATCGGCCCGCGTGCGAGCGCCGAAAAACGAACACCCCCGCGGCCTCTTTCCAACAGCCGCGAACGATGCGCAGAATCAATGCCACACATAGCGTAATGACTCTGTTCTGCATCTCAGATTTCCCACGTAACCTGAATCGTAACGACTCGAAGAAGTGAACGCGCCAGAAAGGCCCGTTCGATTTCGCCCTCCGGGCGTTGAAGTCACCCGGAATCCTCATCTTGAATGAACGGTTTACGTAACTTTATACTACCAAAGCCAGAACGGCGGTCAACCATTCGCCAAAAGTCGCGCCCGAGGCGCTCGATGAGCCGGCATCCCCTGATCGAATTGCTTGTTCGCGAAATCGGCGCGCTTCCTCCCCCGCGAAAGGTGCTCGTCGCCGTTTCCGGGGGCGCCGACAGCATGGCCTTATTGCGCGGGCTGTGCGAGTTGCAATCGGGTTTCCCGCTGGCTTTGCACGTGGCGCATCTCGACCACCAACTGCGGGGCCGGGCTTCGTGCGACGATGCCGACTTCGTGGCGGGCGCCTGCCGCGCGCTCGGGCTTCCCTTTTCGATCGGACGAAGCGATGTGGCCGCCAAGGCGCGCGACGCCGGGCAAACCATTGAAGAAGCGGCGCGCGACGAACGCTATCGGTTTCTTGAAACGGCCGCGCTGGAGTCCGGCTGCACCGTGATCGCCCTGGCTCACACGGCCGACGACCAGGCCGAGACGGTTCTCTATCACATTCTTCGCGGTACGGGCCTGGCGGGATTGAGTGGAATTCCGCGCCAGCGCGATCTCGACTCGGGAATCCGGATTGTGCGTCCCCTGCTCGACCTCGAAAAGAGCGTCTTGATCGAGTATCTGCGCGGCATCGGGCAGGAGTATCGCGAAGATGCATCGAACGGCGACGAGGCCTTCACGCGCAACCGCATTCGCAGCCAGTTGCTCCCCCATTTGGCGCGCGAGTTCAACCCCAACGTGAAGGGCGCCTTGCGCCGCTTGGGACAGCAAGCGGGCGATGTTAAGACCGCCTTCGATGCGCTGGCCGCCGAGCTGCTGGATCGGGTGTTCGATTCGTCATCGACCGAGCAGTGCCGCTTGAAATGGCAGCCCCTTTCAGCTTATCCGCGCCACCTGGTTCGCGAAGCGCTGGCCGTTCTGTGGCGGCGGCAGCGCTGGCCGCGGCAAAACATGGGTTTCGACCACTGGGAAGAGCTGGCCGGCATTGCCCTCACCGGCGGAGCGGCGACATTTCCCGGAAAGATCGACGTTCGCCGCGAAGGCCGGTGGCTCGTCTTGCGAAGGGGCTCTCGGCGTCAGGAATGACTTCCTTTATTGGAAAACCGCGGTCGTAATCTGTATCAGGTCTCAGTGACGCTGGCCGCGGGCAGGTTTGCAGAGCCTCGCCGATCCCCCGAATGGCTGAGCCTCGCCGAATTGCGCGGACGATTGCGGGTAGGAAAAAGTTGACGACCGGGAGCGCGCCGCGTATAATGATCGTTAGTACAGTTTCACCATTTCACGGAAGGAAGCGATATGTACGGTCAAACGGAACACGAGAGGTTGTCGAGCGTCATTCAAGGCTTTGCGTTCAACCTGGGATTTTGCTGGCCCTTCGATTTGGCCAATGAAGCCGGCGGGTTCGTGGGATTCCAGCCGAACCCCGACGTTGCCTTGAAGTCCATTGACGGGCAAATCCTAGTCGGCGACGCGAAAGACGCGAACAATGAGCGTGTCGGAAATTCGGCGACCTTTGGCCGAATCTTTTCTTATCAGTCTGCATTCGGCAAAATGCTGAATGAAGGGCGCGCGTGCGTTGGAAAATTCGTCATCGCCACAAATGATCCGGACGCTGCGCAGGAATGGGTGCGGGCGTTGAACTACAACGCAAACCTTTTTGGAGTCGCGCATGCGGGAGCGGGGAGGCCGAACTACATTTCCTTCACGGCGGGCTTGAACACTTTCCTTGTGTGCTGAGACGCCAGCGGATCGAGCCTCGCCGGGTTCCATGGAGGACCGATGAGAGACGTTTTTGCGAATCCCTGAGACGCAGCAAGCGATACTAGCTGCCGGCAGCCGGGAAGAAATAATTCGCTGGCTGACGTGCAACGACCTGGACGGCGTTTGCACGAATGAGGACAGCGCCGTGGAGGGCTGGCGCTTAATCAGTCTTGACGGCGCCCGCGCGGCAATGGCGCGGGGCGCTTGAGATTCAATGACCTGTTCCGTTCAAGACGTTCAGCAGCCGGTCAAGGCAGTCACGCGGGTCGCGTCGCAGCTCATGTTCCCAGAATCGCAGCGTTTGGATTCCGCCCCGGTGCAGTGACTCGTCAACGGCCCTGTCTCGCTCCCGGTTGCGATCGAGTTTTGCTTTCCAAAATGGTCGGTTCACACTCGGGACGTGACCGCACTGCGGGCAGCCGTGCCAGAAACATCCGTCAATGAAGACCGCGACCCGATCGGCTGCGAAGTAGAAATCGGGTTTGCCTCTTAGCCCGGTCGCGTGAATCGTCCAACCGCGCACGCCCGCGCGGATCAACAGCGCTCGAAAGCGCGCCTCCGTTGTTCGATTGCCCCGCCCACGAATTGCTCGCATCCGCCGGGAATGGGTAACAGGGACATCGCCAAAGCGACCGCCGTTCAGTTGCATTCGCAGAACGCTTTCCACCGTTCAGATGCCTTTGTCGTAGAACGCGGACATTGCAGCCGCCAGCCAAGTAATCTCGTAATCCTTAAACTTCTCGCGGACCCAATCCGGCAAACTGTTTCGCGGGAAGTTCAATTTCGCAAGCGCTTGCGATAGCTGCAAAATCTTCGCGTTCACTCGTTCCTCGAGACTTGCTGCCGTCATCCCTTGTGACAGCGCGTCTGCCAGTGCAAGCAAGACTTCGAGGTAAACGAATTCCCCCTGTCCGGGACTCCCGGGATTGCCGACGAAGGACCAAAAATCAATGCCCACCTTCCGATAGACGCGCACTGTGTGGGTCTCTGCATCGATCAATACGCCGGGTTTCGTTGCACGATCCTCCTCAACGAACCCCTTTTGCAGCAGCTTAACGAGAATCTGGTTCTCCTTATTGTTCGTTGTTCGGTCCGTGCCATAGGTCAAACCGATGATGATGTGCAATTCCTTCACGCCGCGGAAATTCTTGTCCGTGTGCGCCTTCCATGATTTGAATTGCTGTCCAATCGCGTCGGTCATCCCCTTCACTTGCGTATCATTGATGCAACTCGGGCCGCTCTTGATACTGAGCATGTACCGGCGCGAGCCCACGATGCACGACTTGTCAATCTCGCGCCAGACTGAATCGATTCTCTTCTGCGCCTTTTCTTCTGTTCCGAGGCGTGCAAGCGCGCAGCTCTCGGCAATTTTCTCCGGCGGGTCTTGCCAATTATTTCCGTCGGCGGCCGCAAAGGGGTATGGGAGAACCAAAACAGATTCGATGGATTTCCCAAACGAGGTTTCCAACCCCATGTAGAGTTTATTGTTGAATAGGAAGCTGGCGAAATCGTTCGGGTCGATGAGCCGCATCACGCTTGCGGAAGTCAGGAGAACGTATGGATTCGTTCGGCATTCGGCCAGTCCCTCGCGCTGGTCGATGGCCTTCGGAAGATTCTTGACAATGTAGGTGGAAATGTCATTGGCTAACCTCGTGACGCGATCCTTATTCGTCTGCGCGAGCAACTTGCGGACTTGTTCCGGGTCGAAACTCCGGTCATGTGGCTTTAACGCCTTGTAGAATCCTCTCGGAGAAGTCTTCGCCATGATTTCCTAGTCAAAGCCCCCGGACCCTTCGTTGCGTCTTCGCAGGTCCGTATTTTGCATGCCCGTTTTCTGCGCCGTCCTCCCACACGAAAGTTGTTCCAGCCTTGAACCATTGGCGAGTACGGATGTGCGATTTGACGTACACGATTCGGCACGCAGGATGGTCGCCCTCCGCAATCTTTTCGCGACCCTTGTAAATCTGATCGAGTTGTTCCGCAATTACGTCACCACATACCCGGCCTAGGCGCACCGGCACGGCGTTGCCGACCTGGGTGTATTGCTGCTGCGTAGTCCCGAAGAATTCCCATTCGTCAGGAAACTCTTGGATGCGAGCGCATTCGCGCAGAGTGAGCGCACGGGTTTCGAGCGGATGACAAAGCGCCGTCCCCGCATGGTTCGGCATTGTCACGATGGTCGGGCTTGGGAGGTCGAACGTCAGCCGCCTCCACCAGCCCGAACGCCCGCCTTTTGCAAAATACGCGCTCCCCATTGACTCTTTCGCAATCTCAGGAGGCAATGAACGCCAATTGCTCCCGGTCGGGACCATTTCCAAATATCCTTTTTTGCGCGGGCTGAAGTCCAGAATAACCGCGTTGGTTTCCACCAGTCCCGCGAGCGCGTCGCGCAGTGTGCGGAATGGTTGTAAGTCGGGTTCGGGTTCATCGAACAACGTCCGCTCCCTGCGCTCGTTTTGGCCATGCGTCGGCGCAGGAAACTCTGTTAGCCGGTTGAAACGGTTTCCGATAAAGATTGCCCGTTCGCGAAGTTGCGGTGCGCCATAGTTCACAGCGTTCACTTCAAAGCAATCCACTCGGTACGCGTTGTGGAGGTCGTCAACGAAAAGGCGCATTACCGATCCGGGTTGCTCATCGGGAGTAAGCCGCGGCCCGCCATGCTCGGGACGTTCCTTAATCGGACGATGCCGTAGCGCGGCCGACATCAGACCCCGAACATTCTCCATCAGGAACATTTTCGGTTGCAGGTCTGACACGAAGCGCAGGAATTGCCAAAGCATCGTCCCGCGCGGGTCTTGCACGGTTCCGCGCCGTCCGGTTGTACTGAAACTCTGGCACGGCGGGCCGCCGAGCAACACGTCAAGTTCACCGGGAGCAATCCCAAGGTCTTCCATGACCTGCACAGCCTTCAGGTCCGATACGTCGCCTTCATAGACTTTGAATTCTCGATTATCCAGCCGGCCCGTGTCTCGGTTGCGGCGAATCGTTTCGCAGAATGCGCGTTCCCTCTCGACACACGCCAGCAATTTGAAGCGTCCGACCTGCTCTACTCCGAGGTCGAGGCCCATCCCGCCAGAGAAAAGCGAAAGCGTCGTAAATCGTCGTTTCGGCACCGGTTGTTCCCTGCGAATTCCCGTCCTGGTTTTCGATGCGATGGATTGTACCTGAGTCAACACCGATCCGCGACGCGCCCGGACGCTCGGGGCGGCCCGCGATGGACGCCTTGACTCGCTCGCAGTCCTCGACGCGGGCCGTCAGACCGCCGGTTTCGTTTCGCTTCCCAGTCTTTGGGGGTGCGGGCGTTATGCGCTTAGGATCCGGCCCACAGTCGCGGGACTGAGTTCAGACCTGCGTCAGCGTTTCCGGGACTTGGCCGAGCGGATCGCCGCTGGCCTTGTCGCCGGTGGCTCGACGCGGGGTGCGGCAGCAGATCGGCGGCTTCGATGATGAGATTTCGCGCGATCACAACTGGCGGCCGCGTTTCTTCCTGTTTCTGTCCCGGCGCGCCATTACCGCCAGCCCGTCTTGACCCACCAGCGCTCGCTGTCTTGGACGAGCCGGCGCAAGTAGGCGCTCAACTGACCCGTGTGATGTTGCACGTGCCGGATGTTGTAAAGGTGCAGCTCGCCGCGGGAGAAGGGCAACCACGAAAACCCCGACTCCCGTTGCAACGATTCAGGGGTCTCGGAGGCCAGTGTCTCGAGCGCCTTCTGCCGGCAGATTGCCAGATACGACAGCGTCTCCTCCCGGCTCAGCCCGGAGCTGACCTCTGTGCTCGACCGCTCGTCGCCCCCCCGGCGGTGACAATCGCGGAGTTGAAAGGCCGCTTCGCCGGGCGACAGGTACAAATCGACGAAGAACAGCGTGTGATACGCGACCTGCCGGAACGTGTCGTTGGCGATCTTGCCTTCCCAATGCTCCTGGGGACACTTGCGGACGCAGTCGTTGAGCATGCACAGTGCCGCCTCGAACTGGCCCGTGAGTATCGTCTTGAGGTATTCAATCATGGTATCCCCGAAATCGAAGCGTGCCCATCGTGGATCCGTTTCGTCCGATTGGAAGGTTTCATTCGTCGCCGATCGGGCGGGCGAGATACAAGAGGAACATGACCGGCACTGATTCTGCGATTCCGATTCGTCGGCCGTCAACCCACGGGCTGACGCCCGAGGCTCGCCTGGCTCGCCTGGCTCGCCTGATCAATCTGGCGCTCGCCAGCCGGTCAAAATTCCAGTTCACGGCGTACCAAGACATGGCTAAAATGCCCGGCATGAACGAATATCAAATGAGCATCAGCGTCCCTGCACTGGTCGCCGCTTTCTCGGCGTTCTGCATTTGGCTCACCGTGCGGATCATCAACCGGCGGGAGCGCTGGGCCAAATGGACGCTGGCGACGGTAATTATCGGGCTCCCAGTGCTGTATGTCGCCAGCTTCGGACCGGCGTGCTGGCTGACAAAGCGCGATCCGATGACATTCGACCGCATCGCACCAGGGTTTTATTGGCCGATCGGATGGGTGAGTTGCCGAGCCCCGCGTCCGGTTCGGAAAGCAATCTCGTGGTACGCAAAACTCGACGGCAATTCGTATATTCTTTTGGTGCCAGCGGAGCCGTCGGGCGGGACAATTGTGGGAATGTAATCAACCTCGGAGCCAGATTACCGCGCCAAAGAGCGCCGCTACGAGCACGAAGAGAAGAGAAAATCCGATGCATGCATAAATCCGCATCCGCCCAAGGCATCGCGTGCAGAAGAATTCGCGAGCAGGCAGGGAGCGATTGTAGAACATCCATTGCTTGCGTCCGCTGGAGAATTCACCACAGTTCGCGCAATAATCGGCGTCCGGTTCTTGCCTTTCGCTCATTCACGCGATTGTATCGGGGATGGCGTGGATTTCAGGATCAACATGCCAAGATAGCGCAGGCATGGGGCGTGACCACGAAACAGCTTGAAAATGCCGAACGCATTGGCGCCGCGCTGATTGGCGTGGTTTTTATCCTGATTTCTCTCGCCACCAAAAGCTAGCTCTCGCTGACTTACGTCAATTTCGCGCGATAGGGCAAAAGTGCGATCTGCAGGTGCCGTCTGGAATGGCGATCCGCTCGCAAAATGTTCCAGTACCCCCCCTCCGCCGCGACTTGATTGCCGCTGCGAAACCCGCTAGAAAAGAGGCAACTGTGCCTAAAGCTGCCGCGGGTCGCGGTGTCGCGTACATGAGAAGGCGTTGATCGACGCTCGGGCGAACCTTTTTGTCGCTTGGCGTGTCGAATCATTCGTACCGCCGGGTGGAAAGCCCCGGCGGTTTTCTCGTTAGCGGCCGCGAAAAGAGAGCTGGCCATGAAACATTTCGACAATCTCGATCGACTGACTGCCCACGACCTTCACGAAGTTCTGCGTCTGGCACGGGACGCCAAAGACAAGTTTCGCAACGGAGAAAGACCGCGCCCTTTGGATCAGCGCGTGATGACGCTCGTGTTCGAAAAGCCTTCGCTTCGCACGCGCGTGAGCTTCGAGGCGGCCGCGGCGCAGCTTGGCGGATCCAGCCTGTTCCTCACCTGTGCCGATGCCGGGCTCAATGGCAGGGAATCGGTCACCGACGTGGCCCGCATGCTGGGGGCTTATTCCGATTGGATCGTGATGCGAACGTTTTCGCAGCGGCTGGTCGACGAGTTCGTGCAGCAGGCGGGTTGCCCTGTGATCAACGGCCTCTCTGACCAGGGACATCCCTGTCAGGCGCTGTCGGACCTTTTGACCATGCAAGAGGTCTTGGGGAGCCTGGCCGGGAAAACGGTCGCCTTTATCGGAGACGGCAATAACGTGGCGCGGTCGCTGGCCAAAGCGACGGCGCTCATGGGCATGCGGTTTGTCGTCTCGTCCCCCGCCGGATATCAGCTTCCGCCCGATTTCATCGCCGAATTGAAACGACGCACACCCTTGGCCGACGTGACGCAAACGGCCGATCCGCGTGATGCCGTCGCCCAGGCCGACGTGGTCTATACTGACGTCTGGGCGAGCATGGGCCAGGAAGCCGAGCTCGACAAACGAAAGTTGATCTTTGCCCCCTATCAGGTCAACGCGGCACTGATGGCGGCGGCCCCGCCTTCGGCCCGCTTCATGCACTGCCTGCCGGCTCGCCGCAACATGGAAGTCACCGACGAAGTCCTCGACGGGCCGCAGAGCATCGCCATCCTGCAGGCCGAGAATCGCCTGCACGGCGCCAAAGGCATCCTTCTGTGGCTTCTGGGAATGAGCTCGACATGATGAGCGATGCCGTGTCGTCTTTTCGCCGTCGCGACGGCCGTTCGCCCGATGAGCTGCGGCCCATTTCCATTCAGCGAAATTATACCTCGATGACCGCCGGCAGCGTCTTGATCGGCGCCGGACGAACCGTCGTGCTATGCACCGCCAGCATCGACGAGTCGCTTCCGCCGTGGATGAAAGGTCAAACGCGCGGCTGGGTGACGGCCGAGTACAATATGCTTCCGGGGAGCACTTCGCCGCGCAAGCCGCGCGACCGCGGCGGCAAAATCGACGGTCGCACGACGGAAATCCAAAGACTGGTTGGCCGCAGTCTTCGCGCCGTGGTCAATCTCGAAGCCCTGGGGCCGCGCACGATCACCGTCGATTGCGACGTCTTGCAGGCGGACGGCGGGACGCGCACGCTATCGATCACCGGTGGATACATCGCTCTCGTCGATGCCGTCGCTTCGCTGGCCGGGCAGCCGGGCCTGGGCCAATCGGTCTTCCGGACCAGCGTCGCCGCGGTCAGTCTGGGGCTCGTCGACGACCGGCTGCTGCTCGATCTGGATTATTCGGAGGACAGCCGGGCGCAGGTTGATTGCAACTTCGTCATGACGGGTTCCGGCGAATTCGTCGAAATCCAGGCGACGGCGGAGGGGCGAACATTCACGCAAGCGCAGTTCGACGCTCAATTGCAAATGGCCCGTGCGGGGGCCGGACGCATAACGGCCTTGCAGCAACAAGCGCTCGGGGCCGACTGGCCGTTCTAGCGGCCAGTCAGCCCGTCCGTCGTCGCAACACTGCCGACTCTTGAAGCGGCCTATTTCCCGTCGTCGGCTTTCACGGCGGGAGCGGGGGGCTCGACGGCCTTGGGCAGCTTGGCAGCCATCTCGTCGCGCAGCTTTTTGGCCATCTCGTCGCGCGGTGCGATCTTCAACCCTTTATTGAGCTGATCGACCGCTTCTTTCGGATAGCCAAGGTAGGCGTACTCAAAACCCGCGAGAAATCGCAGCGCCGGATCGTTCGGTTTTCCCTTCACCGATTTTTCGAGCGCGCGAAGCTGATCGGTAAAGTCCTGCACGCTGCCGTAGAGCTCTTTGTAGTTCGTGACCACGACTCCCCAATCCTCTTTGGGAAGAAGTTGCATGCCTTGTTGGATGGCGCCGGCCGCCTCGTTGTACTGTCCCGCGGCAAAAAATCCCTGCGCCAGCATCATCACGAGCACGCCGTTGCTCGGGTCATCGACGACCGCATGCTTCCACGCATAGACAGCCGCCTTGTAGTCGCGCGCTTTGAAATCGTTCTCGCCTTTTTCGGCGAAGACTTTGGCATTGTCGGCGTCTTTCGTTTTGGGATTGACCTCTGGCGGCTCGACGGCGGCCACGGCCGTCGGGTCCGGATCGGTGATCGGGATCGTCGTTCCCGGGTAGTAATAGCCGCTCAGATCGGTGTATCCGAGGTAGTTCCCATACGTGCAGTAGGGGTTGTAAC
Organism: Planctomycetaceae bacterium; assembly: GCA_035294845.1. Taxonomy (GTDB): domain Bacteria; phylum Planctomycetota; class Planctomycetia; order Planctomycetales; family Planctomycetaceae; genus JACQFH01. The sequence goes on from DATGKC010000573.1 coordinate 18,020, forward strand.
CGTAGTAGCCGCCGCCGTATCCATAGCCGCCGTATCCATAACCGAGTCCGTAGCCGTAGCCACCGTAACCGTACCCGAGCCCCAACATTCCCAGCCTCATCCACCACGGGTAGCCGTAATATCCCAGTCCGAAGCCCGGGTATCCGAATCCCCAGTAGCCGAAGGGGGAAAATCCGCCGAATCCAAATCCAAACCCGAAGGGAGAGAAGAAGAAGTTTCGATTGAAGAACCCACGGTTAAATCCAAATCCATTGTGGTGAAATCCGTGGTTGAATCCGTGATTGAAATGGTTGAATCCCCGCCCGGCGCCGCCGAGCTGGTTATGGTTGCCGAGCGCGGCGAACTGGTGCCCGTTCACGTTGCCGCCCGTTCGGCTGGCCAGCGCCGTCGCGCTCGCTCCGCCGTGCCGACTGAGGAACTGTCCGCCATTTGTAGCCGATCGTCCCGAGTGGTTGAGGGCAGACTTTTGGAGACCCGAATGGTTGAGAAGACCATTGGCATGATTGCCGCCGGTCGATAATCCGCGCGAAGAGAGATGATTCGTGTTGCCGATTCCGTGGTTTCCAAGCGAGCTTGACGTGGTCGCAGTCCTTCCGGTGCGGCCGACGGACGAAAACGCGTGGCCGTTGGAAAACGTGGGGCTTGATGCGCCGGCTCCGCCCAAGTTCCGCGAACCATTCAGAGTGGCGCCACCCAGGCCGCGACCGCTTCCAGAAATACTGCCGCCGAAATGCTGACTACCGGACGAACCTCCGTTGATCATGCCGCCCGAGCGGATCGAGCCCATGTTGCCGCCGCCGTAAACGGGCGATCCGCCAATGTGACCACCGCCGACGTGCCCGCCGCCGTAGCTGCCGCCATAATGCCCGCCACCATAATGCCCGCCGCCAAAGCCGCCCCCCATGTGTCCGCCGCCGAAGCCACCCATGTGTCCGCCGCCGAAGCCGCCGCCGTGCCCGCCGCCAC
>DATGKC010000574.1:0-2719 GCA_035294845.1 Planctomycetaceae bacterium
CCGCGCTGTACGGCGCGTTTTGCGAGCTGAAAGTGGCGTTCGACCCCGAGGGACTGTTCAACCCGGGCAAGATCGTCCATGCGCGGCCGCTCACCGACAACTTGCGATTCGGGGCCGGCTACGAAACCCGAAAAGTCGACACGGCCTTCGATTTTGCGGATTACGGCGGGATGGCCCGCGCGGCGGAACAGTGCGGAGGGATCGGCGCGTGCCGCAAGCGGCTTTCCGGCACGATGTGCCCCTCTTACATGGCGACTCGCGATGAAGTCGACTCGACGCGGGCCCGTGCCAACGCGCTGCGGCTGGCGATCGCAGGAAAGCTCGGCCCGGCGGGGCTTGCCGATCCGGCGCTCGTTCCCGTCCTCGACCTGTGCCTGGAATGCAAGGCATGTCAGAGCGAGTGTCCGACAGGCGTCGATATGGCGCGGTTGAAAGCCGAATTCCTGCACCAGACGCATTTAGCGCGCGGCGCATCGCCCAGAGCGCGATTTCTGGCCAATGCCGAAAAGATCGCCAAGTGGGGGACCCGGTTGGCTCCGATCTCAAATTGGCTGGCGCAATCTGCGGCGGCACGCTGGCTGGCAGAACGCCTGTTGGGGCTCGACCGCCGCCGCGCGCCTCCCCGCTTTGCACGCGAGTCGTTTCAACAGTGGTGGAACGCACGCAGGCGGCTCGATGCGGCAGATGGGACGGCGCAGCTCCAGCCAGGCGCCGTCAGGGCCGGCGAGCAGCCCGGGGCCGCTTTGTTTATCGATACGTTTTCCAACTTCTATGAACCGGAGATTCTCGCAGCGACGGTTTCACTGGCAAAGCGGTGGGGATGCTCGCTCACGGTTCTTCCGCGAGTCTGCTGCGGCCGTCCGCTGATTTCAAAGGGCTTTCTCGATGAAGCGCGCAAAAACGCCGAAGCGGTGACGCGGGCACTGGGACCTGCGGCCCAGGCGGGCCTTTCGATCGTCTTCTGCGAGCCAAGCTGCTTTTCGGCGGTGCGCGACGATCATCCGCACCTGCTTCGCGGCGAATTGCAGCGTCAGGCTCGGGCGGTCGCAGAGAAATGCGTCACGTTTGAAGAGTGGGCCATGCAGGCGACGAGCTCCACGGAGGTCCGGGCCGGTCCGTCAAACATCCTGCTGCACGCTCACTGCCATCAGAAGGCGCTGGTCGGCTCGGCTGCCGCCGCGAAACTCTTCTCGAAGATTCCGGGCTGTGCCGTCACCGACCTCGACAGCGGCTGTTGCGGGATGGCGGGGTCATTCGGCTATGAGCAGGAGCATTATGAAATCTCGCGCGCGGTGGGGGAACGGCGGCTGCTGCCCGCTGTCCGCGATCGGCCCGAGGGCGCTCTCGTCGTGGCGCCCGGCTTCTCATGCCGCCATCAGATCGCCCATTTCACAGGAGTGTCGGCAGTACATCCGGCCGTGCTATTGGCTCGTTGATCCAAGGGAGCTTGTCTCTGCCTCGCTCTTTAGAATATGCTATCCAGCGATAAGCCGGGTGGGCGGTCTCAAGCCACGGCGCTGTTGGGCATCCGACTCATTTCGCCCTCACCAGGAGCACGACATGGCATCAAGCGGCGGAAATATGTCGTTGCGGTGGATGATCTGTGTGTTGATGCTCGCCATCGCAGGTGTGGGGTGGGCAGTCGCCGCGTCTGACTATGCCGTCGCCGAAGAAGACTTTGCCTTCGGTAAAGAAAATGGGCCGACCAGCTTGTCGCCGCGCCGCATGCGAGGAAGGATTTTCGGCAACGCGATCGACCAAATCCCGAATGCTGGATTGGTGATCTCGCACGCTTTTTCAAAAGCGCGCTGGATCGTCTATGTTTTCGGCGGCCTGGAGCTGGGGGCGGTGTGCTTCGGTTTCATTGGATGGCGGCTGCAGCGAAGTTTCGACGCCGAGGCAGACCACCGACATAAAAGGAAGCGGTGAACGGCGCCTTTGGCTCCGGCCACAACCCGTTTTTAAAACATATCGTCATCCATCAACAAGTCGCTTTCAGTGACGATGTTGAGGCCCTTTTCTTCGAGCGTCTTGAGCGCCAGATCGACGTCGTCAACGTACAGCGCAATCGCCCCGCGCCCCGAGCGGTGATAGAGCAGCGGGTACGTATAATGCACATTCAATTCGGCTTGCAGCAGAGCCAGGCAAATCTGCACGAACGGCTGCTGCCCGTCGGGCAGCTCGACGCCGATCAAATCAATTTCGGCAAACGGAAAGTTCGAGAGCTTCAGGATTTCGCGTCCGCGGTCGGCATCGTTGACCATGATGCGCACGAAGGCGCAGTCGACCGAGTTGGCGATGCTGAGCGCGACGACGCGGATTTCATGACCTTCGAAGTGGCGCAACAAATCGTGCAGCCGGCCGACGCGATTCTCGAGAAAGACAGCGAACTGCCTCAAGCAGGGCCACTGCCGGGCGCGAGCGGTTAGAGCTTCTGTGGCTTCTCCGGCGCCCGATCCTTTCTGCCCGCCGTTTGATTTTTGGCCGCCGTTCGATCTTTTCGGACTCACGCGCCCCTCCTTCGCGCGCCTCTCGCGCGCCGCTCACGCCGGAACGCTCCGAAGTCTTTCTCTCGCGCAGGAAACAAGTCTTTATGCCACGACACTTTATGAAAGATGATCTCCCGAGTCAACAAGATTGCGATCGGCCGCGCTATCCGCCGAAGGCGCTGTAGCGCCGCACGCCGCGCGAAAAGACCACGCGGTTGGCCAAAAGCAAG
>DATGKC010000575.1:0-5136 GCA_035294845.1 Planctomycetaceae bacterium
GTGGGGGGAGTTTCCGAGAGCATTCACACGTTCGGCATCTTCGCCAGCTTCAAGAGCCAGGGGGCGCTGGCCAGCCACGACGAGCCGACCAAGGCCTCGCGCCCCTTCGACCTCGGCCGCAACGGCATCGTCGTCGCCGAAGGAGGTTGTTTATGCCTCATCGAGCGGCTCACCGACGCGCAGCGGCGCGGGGCCAAGATTTACGGTGAAATCGCCGGCTACGCGATCAATTCGGACGCCACCGACTTTGTTCTGCCTCACGCGCGCCGCCAGGGAGAATGCATGCGGCAGGGGCTGGTGCGGGCGGGCATTTCGCCGCGCGACATCGACATTCTCAGCAGCCACGCAACGGCCACCGATCAGGGAGACATCGAAGAGTGCGTTGCGATCCGCGAGGTGTTCGGCAATTGCGAGCGGCTGGCGGTCAACAACACCAAGAGCTTCATCGGCCACGCGATGGGGGCCGCCGGCGCGCTGGAATTGATGGGCAACGTGCCTGCCTTTCAGGACGGGTTGGCTCACGCTACAATCAACCTCGACAATCCCGACCCCGCGTGCGACTGCGGGGCCCCGCGGATCGTGGCCAATCGCCCCCGCGACATGGGGCGGGTCAATTACATCCTGAACAACTCGTTCGGCATGTTGGGGATCAACTCGGTCTTGATTGTCAAGCGTTTTACCGAATGAAGCAGCCGCCGGAGTTGTTGAATGAATCCCGAAGAAATCAGGCAGGTCCTGCTGGAGATCCTGGGCCGCATCGTTCCCGATGAAGATTTGTCGAGGCTGGACGACGGCGTGCCGTTTCGCGAGCAGATCGAGCTCGACAGCATGGACTTCCTCGACATCGTGATGGAGCTGCGAAAGCAGTATCGCATCCAGGTTCCGGAAGAAGATTACCCGCACCTCAATACGATGGGGGGCGCCGTCAACTATTTGACTCCGCTCATGAAGGACGTGAGCGCCCCGGCTTAACGCCTCTCTTGCGCGGCGACTTGTGCGCTACGACACGCTCATCATCGGCGCCGGCCTTTCGGGACTGGCTGCCGGAATCCGGCTGGCGTATTTCGGGAAGCCGGTTTGCGTGCTGGAGCGGCACACGACGATCGGCGGACTCAATTCGTTCTATCGCCTGCGCGAGCGCAACTACGACGTGGGGCTGCACGCCGTCACGAACTACGCCCCGCCGGGGACGAAAACGGGCCCCCTGAGCAAACTGCTGAGGCAACTGCGCCTTTCGTGGGACGACTTCGACCTTTGCCCGCAGATCCAGTCGCGAATCGCCTTTCCGCAACTGTCGCTGAAGTTCAATAACGACATCGAGCTTTTGCTCAGCCAGGTCGCGGAAAAATTTCCGGGCCAGATCGACGGCTTTCGCCGGCTGGTCGAGTTTCTCGACCAGCAGGAACTGGGTCGGGTGGTCGACCCCACGCTCACCGCGCGGCCCGTGTTGGCCGAGTATCTTTCCGACAAGCTCCTCGTCGACATGCTGCTTTGCCCGCTCATGTACTATGGCAGCCCGACGCCGCACGACATCGACTTCACACAATTCGTGATCATGTTCCGCAGCATCTTTCGCGAAGGATTGGCCCGGCCTCGAAACGGCGTGCGCGTGATTTTGAAGCGGCTCGTGCGGCAATACAAACAATTGGGGGGCGAGCTGCGCTTGAATTCGGGCGTGCGTTCGATTCTGGCCGACGGCCCGCGAGTGCAGGGTGTCGTGCTCGATGACGGGGAAATCATCGAAGCCGACCGCGTGCTTTCGTCCGCCGGTCATGTCGAAACGATGCGGCTGTGCGATGGCCGCGCTGCTGCGCTGCCGCCGCAGGACGATCTATCGCAGGCGGGCGAAATCACGTTCGTGGAATCGATCTGTACGCTCGACCGGGCGCCCGCCGAGCTGGGCTTTCGCGAGACGGCCGTCTTCTATTCGAACGCCCCCGAGTTTCACTTCGCCAACCCCGCGGATGCTTGCGACCTTTCGGGGGGCATCGTCTGTTCTCCCAACAATTTTGCATACGACAAGCCGCTGGAAGAAGGGGCCGTGCGCATCACGGCCCTGGCCAATCCATCGCATTGGATGAACTTCGCGCGCGAGGAAGATTACGTCGCGGCCAAGGCGGCTTGGCACGAGCGGATCGTCGAAGCCGCGCTTCGGCACATCCCCGATTTCCGGCCGGCGGCGATCGACATCGACATGTTCACTCCGCGGACGATCAAACACTTCACCGGCCACGCCAACGGCTGCGTCTATGGCGCGCCGCGCAAGCGCTGGGACGGCACCACGCCGTTCGACAACCTCTTTTTGTGCGGCACTGATCAGGGTTTTCTTGGAATCGTGGGCGCGATGCTGTCGGGCATTGCGATGGCCAATCGGCATGTACTGCGACACTGAGCGTCGCCGCGAGTCTCGAATTCGTGGATCAACCGGAGCATTTCTTTTTCGTACAAGTCAACGGCCCAAGCCGGGAGATCAACTCGCGGCGCGGTGGATAAATGTGAATGTCCGCTCACCGCTCGCCGCGAATGGGGATCAGTTTGCGCACTCGATGATTGAACGTGTCGCTGAGAATCAGCGATCCGTCGGGACCGAGGCACACGCCGTGCGGCTGCCAGAGTGGGGCGAGCGTGGCAGGGCCGCCGTCTCCTTCGTATTTGTGCCGCGTTGGTCCCGCGCCTGCGATCGTGCGAATCGTATTTCGCTTGATGTCGTACGCTCGCAGAACGTTGTTCTCGCCCTCCAGCAAATAGAGGATTCCGTCGGAAGAGATCTTCATCCCGCGCGGCCCGTCCAGCGTCGCCAGCAGCGGATCGCCGCCATCGCCGGTATGCCCCTGCGCGCCTGTCCCCGCGATATGACGAATCACACCCGTTCCCAGGTCCACGCGCCAGATGCGATGCAGCCGAAATGAGGCGAGCCAAAGACCGCCGTCATAAATCGCCAGACCCTGGGGAGTGGTCAGCGGTTGCTCGCGAGCCAGTCCGCCATCCTGCGGCGCGCCCTCCCTGCCGTTTCCGACCATGGTCTCGATGTGCCCGGTCCGAGCGTCGATGCGGCGAACGCGATGATTCAGAATGTCTCCGATAAAGACATTGTCGTTGCGGTCGAGCGCTATGCTGTGGGGATAATGCAGCCGGGACGCTTTGGCGGGCCCTCCATCGCCGCGGTCGCCCAGAGTGCCGTCGCCGGCGATGGTGTCGATGATTCCCGTAGCGGCGTCGACGCGCCGCAGCACGTGATTGCGCATATCGTCGATCAACATGTTGCCGCGAGAATCGAAACGCACTTCATAGGGCTCATTCAGCAGGGCCAGCGTGGCTGGGCCGCCGTCGCCTGAGTATCCTTTTTTCCCGCTTCCCGCGACGCTCGTCAGCTTGCCGCTGGCGGGATCGAGACGAAGCACGCGGTGGCTTCCCACCGTGGTGATAAATAGCCCGCCGTCCGGTCCATATTCGACGCCAAACGGCAAATCGACCGGAACGGCGCGGGGGTCGGGCGATATTCCCGGCGTATCACCCGTTTCTCCATTGCCGGCAATGGTCTCGATGCGGTATTCGGTCGTCGCCGAACCGCTCGGCCGCGTCGGAATCCTGAAGAAATAGACCGTCCCGGAATTCGGCTCGGTGTAGACTTTGGCCGATTTTGCCACGTCGGTAAACGTGCCGACGATCTCTCCCTCGCTGGTCTGGTTGCGCGCGCCGCCAATCGAGTAGACGCGGTGCAAGAAAAGGCGATCAGAAATCGCAAATTCGCGCCACGTGGTTCCGTTGTCGGGGCTCGCGAGGCAGGCGAGCCGTTTGCGATCATCGAGCGTCGACACGAAATACAGCGGCGATTCGGGATTCGCCAGATCTGTCGTCAAGACTCCGCTGTCATTCGGCAGCTTCGGCGTTTGGCGGGCGAAGATCGGCTCGATGTCCAGCTCCTTTTGCCCGGTGGCGGCATCGTACCGCAAATAGCGCTGGCGTTCAGGGCCGGTCTGGGCCCAGTAGACGAAGTGCAATTTGTCTTTTTTGAAGAGAAACGCCGAGAGCCATGAATGCACCTCGAGCTCGTCGTCGCGCGAGATGCGCGTCGTCGGCCCAGATTCGTCGCTCACAATCGGCAGCGTCAGCGGCTTGCCGTCCAGCGTGATCCAAGTCTCTCCCCCGTCGGTCGTCTTCATCGCCTGAATCGAGCGGTACAGGTAGGCATTGAGATCGTTCGTCGTCCAGGCGGCATAGAGCGTGCCGTCATAGCCCAATGTCAGGTGCGGATATTGAGTCACCGCTTTGGGGCCGGCCACAAGCAGGCGGATGGTCTTGTGGACCACGCCATCCGTTCCGGTGACAAAAAACGTTCCGTTGTGGGCGAAGTAATAGATGCGTTGACGCGCCTCATCCAGAAGTTGGCAATACTTTCCAGCCGAACCGCCGACCAATGTCGTCGTAACCGGTTTTGCGCTGGGAGTGGCGAAGCGCGAGAGATAGGCGTTCCCATCGGCGAAATCTGGCCGGGCAAGATACAACCCGCCCCAACGATCGGTTTCCAGCGCCGGCGCGCTTGTCGCGCGCGTCTCTTCGAACAGCGGCTGGAACGTTCGTCCGCCGTCGCTGCTGTTGGCCAGCAGCCACTTCTGCGCCATGTAATTGTCGTTCGCCGATTGAACGTAGGTAATGAAAATGCCGTGCCGGTTGCTGACAACCTTTTGATTGTGGCTTTGAAAGGTCGCATAGGCGATGGCCTGGTCATCGACCTGCGTCAGCTCGATCGGAATCAACGGCGAGGCGGCAGGCTCATCGCCCAAAGTGAACCTGGCCATGCCAGAAACGATCACGCACAGCAACAGGCGTCTCAAACAACGTTGAGCGTTCAGGCGGGTCATCGCAAAGCGATCAAAACATCGTGAAAGGGTCAAGGGCGCGCTCCTGTCATTCTCGGAACAAACTTGCCACTCCGAGGATACCAGTGTCTCCGGTCGGGTGCACTGGCAGGCATGGAGGTCAGGGCTGGACGTGGTCGAGGCAGAGCCTCGAGGGCGGTCCGCTCCCAGGCAGAGCGGGCAGAGCCTGGGAGCTAGAGTGGAGGGAAGACATAAGACCCTTGCGAAAGCGGCGCGCAGAGTTTTGGCGAGCGCGTGACGGGGCCGGTCGTTTTGG
>DATGKC010000576.1:0-9881 GCA_035294845.1 Planctomycetaceae bacterium
ATTGCCCGGTTTTCCAGGGCTTTCTTATATCACCATATTTTCACAGTACCCAAGGCTCACAAAAACCATGAATAAGATTGCCGAAATACCCTATTTTCATGGAAAAAAATAGTTAATGGCGTTGCCGAATGGGGTCGCAGACATTAGCCGGGGGTCGTCGCGCAGCGACCACCCCCGGATCGGAGGGCAAAGGCGCTCGCACCCCGGCGGGCCCGGCGGGGTGCTAGAATCGTGTGTGATCACGGTTGACCACCAACCTTTCTCCCGAGGCAATTCCATGTCGACATTTCTGAGCCTGCACTACCATCTCGTTTTCAGCACGAAGAATCGTGCGCCGCTTATCAAGCCGCTGTGGATCGAAAGAATGCACGAGTATTTGAGTGGTACGGTCGTGGGTCTGGACGGATTTCCGCAGGAAACCGGTGGTGTGGCTGATCACGTCCACTTGCTCGTCGGCCTGAAGGCCACTCACTGTTTGGCAGATTTCGTGCGCGAACTGAAAAAGGCATCGTCGGTCTGGGTGCACGATCAGTTCGCAGACCACGATTTCGCCTGGCAAGAAGGCTACGCCGCGTTCACCGTCAGCTCGACAGCCCGTAACGCAGTCAGGCATTACATCGCCAACCAAGCCGAACACCATCGAACGAAGCCATTTCGCGCCGAATTGATCGAGATGCTTTACCGCGCCAACGTCAAATTCGACGAGCGCTTTCTGGATTGAGGGGCTCTGGCACCCCTCATCGGGGTGCAGTGATTTGGCTACCGCTACCGGGGGTGGTCGCTGCGCGACAACCCCCGGCTACAATCTGGCACCCCTCATCGGGGTGCTCTGCCACCCGATGCCAGCAAGCCGCATTGACGGCAGGCGTGAGCGTGCCGCAAAGTTGGCGGACGATCATCCTGGGAGGAGCGCGAATGGCGTGGCCTCTTGTTCCTGCGGAACCCGGCCGCCCTTCGGGCCGGCCGGGCCACCCGGCCCGGCCTGTTCAATTTGCAATTTTCAATTTGCAATGGCCAATTTGCAATTTCCTCTCTCCGCGCGGTTCATTCTTCCGGCCAGGGAATGAACTCTTCGTCGAACGCTTCCGGGGGCATTGTGTCGGGCGCTTCGGGCGACGCGCCGTTTTCGACATTGCCGGCGGCGGCGGATTCCGACCGGCCGCCGGCGCCTCCGCGGCGGCGCGAGCGGCGTCGTCGTCGTCTTTTTGCGGGCGAGGGGGGCAGCACTTTTTCTTCGCCGAAGCTGGTGACCACGTATGTCCCGCTGCGGTCGTCGGTTTCGAGCACGAGCAGGCCCTGTTGCTGCGCATCTTCGAGCAGCGCGCTGAACGTGCGATAACCGTGGTAGGTTTCGTTGAACGAGGGCTTGAGCCGTTTCATCGTGTCTTTGATCATCGACGACCACAGCCGCTCTTTGTTTTCGCGGCGCAGGGCCGTGAGCGCTTCGACCAGCAGCGTGAACGCCTTGCGCTTCACCTCGGGGACCTGGGGATCGAGATTGGGCACGTCGGCCGGCACCGTCTCGAGGTCTTCGTAATAAATGAACTCGTCGCAATTGTCGCGCAAAAGATCGGACGTCGACGGCTGCATTCCCAGGCCGATCACGTGCTTGCCCAGCTCCTTGAGCTTCGAGACCAAAGGCGAAAAATCGCTGTCGCCCGAAACGACGACGAATGTGCCGATGTGCTCTTTCGAGTAGGCCAGGTCCATCGCATCGACGCACAGCCTTATGTCGGCCGAGTTCTTGCCGGTCTGCGCCCGCCGCGGAATCTGCACCAGCTCGATCGCCGCCTCGTGCAGCGCTTCGGTGTAGCTCGAATATCGCCCCCAGTCGGCATATGCCTTTTTGGCGACGATTTTTCCCTTTTCGACCATTCGCTTGAGCACGCGGCCGATGTCGAACCGCCCTCGCGCCCCTTGAAAGCCCAGCGCCAAATTTTCGAAGTCAATGAACAGCGCCAGCGAACGTTCTATGTCGGCCATGCCTCGATCCGTGTGCGGAAATGTGACCAAACCGCGGCTGGAGCCGCAGTGCTCGCGTTATTGTATCGACTGCGGCCCAACGCGCGTAGGCGAAGTGATCTTCCGGAGCAATGCCGCCGGCTTTTGTCTTGCCGTGCTTCTGGCGGGTGCGCCGGGCGGGCGAAATCAGGAGGCGCGGGCGGCATAAAGCGCATCAAGCTGGGCCCACAGCACGTCGCATTTGAAACTCAGCGCGGCGAGCGCTTGGTCTTGTTCTTCGCGCGTTTGGCAATAGGCGTGAACCAGGGCCAGGGCCTCTTCGCTGTCGCGCGTGGCCAATTGCGGCCGGGCGCGGAAGTAGGCCAGCGCCTCGCGGTCGATCCAGCCGTAATGCTCTTCGAACGCCGCCAGGCGCTTGGACATCAGATCGGGAGCAAACAGCTCGGTCAGCGACGAAGCCACGCCTTCAATCCACGATTTTGCGGCCACAAAATTCACGTAGGCATCGACGGCAAAGCGCACTCCCGGAAGCAGCATCTGTTCGCTTTCCAACGCGTCGCGACTAAGGCCCACTCCCTCGCCCAGCCGCAGCCATTTTTCGATGCCGCCGGGATCGTCGCCGAACCCGTCATGATCGAGGATCCGCCGCACCCACTGGCGCCGGACCTCGCGAATGGGACATCGCGACAAAAGAAGCGCGTCTTTGATCGGGATGTTCTTCTGATAATAGAAGCGATTGGCCACCCAGAGCTGGATTTGTTCGCGGCTGAGCTTGCCGGCATTCATCAATTGATGAAACGGGTGCTGATCGTGGTATTTCCGCCGGCCGATGTCGCGCAGCTCGCGCGTGAATTCGTCGGGTGTCGAGGGGTGCATGATTGTCGCCTTCACGTCGCGCCGGGATTCGAAATAGTTAACGTAGCTGAATTCGTGAGAATTCAGTGCTTCAATCGGGCCGACTGAACTCTGGCGAGTTCAGCTACTGATGAGTTCAGGTACGGATCTCGTCGCCATCTTTGGCCACTCGCACGGATTTGTCATGGACCATTCGATGCTGCGGGCTGGATTCATCGAGCATGGGGTTGGTGTTGTTGATGTGCACATAGACACGGTGCGCTACCCGCAGACCGGCCAGCCACTCGAGGCTGCCCCCTTCGCCGCTGACAGGGAGGTGGCCCATCTCGCGGCTGGTTGAATTGGCGATGCCCATTTGTTTGGGCTCATCATCAGACCAAAACGTCCCGTCGATCAAGAGGCAATCGGCCCCCTCGGCGGCGTTGCGAAGGGATTCGCCAATCGCGGGAGTTCCCGGCGCGTACACCAGTTTGCCGCCGCTTCGAGCGTCTTCGATCTTAAGGCCGATGACCGAACCAGCGTCGTCCTCGCCAGATTCAGGAACGAAACGAGGCGCATGCCGCGCAAGCCCAAAGGCGCGCAGCACGAGGCCGCTTGACCCGCCGCCGGGAAGAGGCAGCTCGAAGGGTGCATCGAGCGCAAAATGAGTCCACGGGCGATCGGCAAACGGCGCCAGAATGGGACCCACGGGGAGGTATTGATTCAACCAGCGCCGCACCACGAGCGTGCTGAAAATGCCGAACGTGCAGCCTTCGCGCAATTGCAACAGTCCGCTGGCGTGGTCGATTTCGGCATCGGTGAGCACGCAGCCGGCGATCGTTGTGCCGCGCACTGTTCCCGCGGGAGGCCACAGTTCGCTCGCCGCAGCAAGCTGCACGCGCACATCAGCCGACACATTGAGCAAGAACCAGGATCGCTCGTCGGCCGTCACCGCGACCGACGACTGCGTGCGAGGCAGAACGTCGGCGGAACCGGTGCGCGCCTTGTCGCAGTTCGCACAGCGGCAATTCCACTGAGGCAGGCCGCCTCCGGCCGCCGAACCGAGAATTCGAATCCGCATGAGCGTCTCATGAAATTAGGCGATCGTCCGCACCTGGCGATCACGTATTTCGTAGCTGAATTCGTGAGAATTCAGAGTCTCGATGGGCGCGGCTGAACTCTCACGAGTTCAGCTACGGCAAATGTAGCAGCGACGGAACTCTGGCGAGTTCCGCTACGGCGAGTTCCGCTACGGTTCGCGGGCGCGATTTACGAGGCTTCGCGCGGTTTTTCGGCTTCCGCGACAGCCTCACGGCGCGGGGGCGCGGTTTCGGATTTGCGCACCTCGTCGTCGGTATTGACGTAGGCGGTCACTTCGCCGCTGAGATTGATTTCTTCGAAATCGGGCGCTAGCCACTTCATGGTTTTCTCCCCGGGTCAAGCGGATCAGGCGGTCAAGTGCGTCAGGCGGCGCCTGACTTCATTCCAACGTCATGAGAAACGCGAACACGTCGTGCAATTGCTTCACTGTCAATTGCTCGGCGAGGTTTTCGGGCATCATCGACTTGTCCATCACGCGGAACTCTTCCAGGTCGCGCTTGTTGAACGAGTGAAACAGGCCATTTTCTTCGCGCAACTGGATGCTGAAATTCGTCTCGTTGATCCGCAAGCCCACGATCACTTTACCGGCTCCGGTCACGACCTGCACCGATTCGAAAAGCGGATCGATGAATTTCGAGGGCTGCACGATCGATTCCATGATGAATTCGGGCGATCGACGGGCCGCGATGCGATCGAGCGTGGGTCCCACGCGGCCCCCTTTGCGGTTGACGGTGTGGCACTTGGCGCACAGCGCCTTTCCCTTTTCGTCGAAGAACAGCTCTTCGCCGGCCTTGGCGTCGCCAGGCATGTAGGGCTTCCAATTGCTCTCGCCGCCCGCGCGAGCCAGGCTCCGCACGTAGCCGATGATCTTTTCGATCTGCGCTTCCTTGAGCGATTCGCCCAGCTTTTTCATCGTCGTGCCGGAGACGCCGTTTTTGATGACGCGCGAGATGTCTTCGTCTTTACCCCCGTGCAGCCAGCGGTCGTCGGTAAGGTTGGGCCCCTTGCCGCCGCGTCCCAGGCCGCCGTGGCACCCGCTGCAAAGGCCGCGGTAAAGCGCCCGTCCCTCGGAGAGCGCGGCCTTTTCGTCGGCCGAGAGCTCGCGGGATGGCTGCGGTTCGGCGGGGGGCTCGGTTTGTCCGCAGAGTCCAGTCATTCCACAGCCCAAAAGGCCGATTGTCAAAACAATTCGATGCGAGAACGTACCGGGTCCAATGTCGAATGGAATGTGCCTCACGCTGCCAACATCCAATTTCATTTCGCTGCGTAGCTTGTCAATCTGAAGGATCACGGCGCGTCGTAGGGAATATGCCAACGCGCGAAGACTTCACGAAGTTTACCGGATTGCGCGAATTCCTCCAGCGCTCGATCGATCGCCGTCTTCAAATCGCCCTCGTTCTTGCGGACGGCCGCGCAGATCGGAAAGCGATCGACCGAGTCGGCCTCGCCAGGAATGAATTCGAGTTTATCCGGCCACTTTTGGTGGGCCAGCCACGACGCGCGCGGCGCGCTGACATAGCCTGCCGCCTCCTGGCCGAGGGCGACTGCGCGCAAAATGCTCTCCAGGTCCGCCGACTCGTGGACGTTCCGATCGCCGATCCCCCGCAGAGCGAGCCCCCGTTCGACGGCCAGCGGCGTCTTCTCGTCGGGACGCGAGGCGCCCGCGGCGATCACCAGCCGATAGTCGGAAAAATAATAGGGTTTCGAAAACGCGACCCGCGCGCCGAACCGATCGTCGGGCATCACGCTGAGCATTACGTCGCACAACTCTTTGGCCGCCAGCTTCGAAGGATACGAGTCGTGCGACGAGTAGCCCCAAAAAATCTTCAGGGAAACGTCGAGCTTTTCAGCCAGAAGGCCGGCAATCTCATAATCGAGCCCGGCCGGCTCGGGGTGCGCCGCCGAGAACGGGAGCGAGTTGTGATCGAGCCCCACCACCAGGACGCCCGCCGAGCGAATGCGTTCGAGGCCCCCGTAGCGACGCTTCGACCTTTGCCGGGAATTCATCTTGGGCTCTGGCCCGCGATCGGCCGGCGGATGGCGGATGACGGCCTGCTGCGAATCGAACGCGGGAAAATAGGGGACGTGATAGCTCTCCAGCGCGCGAGAAACGACGTTCTCGTCGATGAGCTTTTTGATGGCTTCGTCGACATGCGTTTTGAGCTCGTCGTCGCCTTTGCGCATGGCAATGGCGATGTTCCAATGATGCTCAGGGACGTAGCCCGGCGCAATTTCGACCTCGAATTCGGGGGAGGCGTGCAGCGTCCAGCCGACGTTGCCCCACAGATAGGCGTAGTCGATTCCGCCGTCGCTGAGCGATTTGAGCGCCGACAACTGCGTTCGGAACAGTCGCCGCAAGAGACCTTGCTGCCGCAGAACGTAATCGGCCACCGATCCCGCCTCGGCGCCCAGCCGCCGCGACGCCTCGCCCTCCAGATCGGCCAGCGATTTCGCGCTGGGGCCGCCTTTTCGCTTGACGAGGAAATACCCGGTGCCGTAATAGGGACGCGAATAAATCACCTTTTCCGCCAGCTCTTCTTCGTCATCGACGGCGCGCGGTTCGACGGCGGCGCCGAATGCCAGATCGCACTGGCCGTCGAGAAGCTGGCCGACGGCCGTCTTGCGGTGGATGTCGATCCAATCGATTCGCAGCTTGACGCCCAGCTCGTCGGCCAGCGCCCGGGCCAGTTCCACGTCGAAACCGGGCCGATCGCCTTTCGCGGACGAATAGGGAAGATTGGCCGGATCCATGCTGACGGCGATCTCGCCGCGCTCGCGAATTTTCTTCCACGAGTTGACGGCCAGCGGCTTCCCCTCGGAATTCGTGAAGGGAGCGCGATAGTCGACGCCTTGCTCGGAAAACGCCTTGCTCACCAGTCCGTTGAGCACCACGCCCGCCAGCGCGCGGTTGAGCTCTTTGAGCAGCGCGGCATCGGCCGCGCGCACGGCAAAGCCCATATTCCAGCGTTCGCGCGGCACATATTCGGCGACGCGCGCCAGGGGCAAGTCGGGGTGGGCATGAAGATACCAGGCGGCGAAATCATCATCGACGAAAGCCGCATCGAGCCGGCTGGCGCTGAATTCTTCGAGGAGCTTTTCGCGCGACTTGAATTCGACCGTTGTATGGCCCTGCGCCGCCAGGGCCAGGCTGCCGGCGACGATGCCGACTCGTTTGCCCGCGAGATCCGCGTGCGAATGAATGGCCTGCGTGCCGCGCTCGACGACCAGCCCGAAGCGGCTCCCCGAATACGCAGTGCTCCAGGCGATCTCGCGGGAAGGCCCCGACCCGTGCGGCTGGCCGACCACGACGTCGCATCGTTTTTCGTGAACGCACTTCCACGAACACGCCGCGCTGGCGCACCAATGCACTTCGAGGGGCCGTCCCAGCTCGCGCGCCACCAAATTCGCCACGGCGAGGTCAAGCCCTTGCGGGGAGCCATCGTCGGCCTTGCCGGTGCGCGGCATGGCGTCGGGGACGGCACAAACGACCAGCGGCTTTTGTTTAGTGTCTTCGCGCGAGGCGTTCTTCGGCGGCTCAGCGCGCCCGACCGCGCAAACAACCGCGAGAGCTACGAGCCAAGGCAAGGCCGCGAGTGCCCGCGACGCCCCGCGACGACGGACCATGCCGCGGTCGTATGTCTCCCCAGGCGGAATCGGAGGGAGTAAGAATTTGATGATTGCGGACATTGATCCCTGCTCTCGCGGAAGGCGGTGACGCGGCGCGGCCTAGGCGCCCCCCGGCAGCGTGAACACAAATAGCGTGTTCCCGCGCCGCGCATCGCGCAACCACGGCGCGCCGTCGCCTGCGAAACCGGCGGTCCAGCCCCCCCAACCGACGCACACGGCGATGTATTGCTTGCCGTCGAGCGTGTACGTAATCGGCGACGCATGGTGACCGGACCCGCACTGGAAATGCCAGAGGTCTTCCCCCGTCGCCGCATCGTAAGCCGTGAAGAAGCCTTCGGCGTCGCCGGTGAAAACGAGTCCGCCGGCCGTGGCCAGCGCTCCGGCCACCATCGGCGAGCGCGTTTTGACTTCCCATTTGATGTCGCCGGTCGCCGCGTCGATGGCCTTGAAGGCGCCCGACGCTTCGCCGTCGATCAGCGTGAGCGAGCTTCCCCAATAGGGTTGTCCTTTAATGAAAAACGCCTTGCCGGAAGTGAACTTGGCGCAGTTGTTTATGACCGGCACATAGGCGTAGCCCGTGGCGGGGGAGTAGGCCATGGGATTCCATTCTTTGCCACCCGCGGCTCCCGGACAAACGCGCACGCCTTCTTCGGTGGGGAGGGCGGCCGGATTCACAAACGGGCGGCCCGTCTTGGGATCAAGCCCCTCAGAGCCTTTGCTGCGATCTGTCCACGTGACTTCGCAGAATGGTTTGCCATAAATGAATTTGCCGTTCTCGCGGTTGAGGCAATAGAAGTAGCCGTTGCGGTGCGCCTGGATGAGTGCCTTGACCGTCTTGCCGTCCTTCTTGATGTCGACCAAAACGGGCGTATTGACGCCGTCGTAATCCCAGACATCGTGCGGGCTGTTTTGAAAGTGCCATTTGTATGTGCCGTCGTCAGGATTGAGGGCCACGATCGAGCAGGTGAAAAGATTGTCGCCCTGGCGGACTTCGCCGTTGAAGTCGGGCGACGGATTTCCGATGCCCCAGTAAAGCGTGTTCAATTCGGGATCATACGTGCCGGTGACCCAGGCCGAGCCCCCGCCGGTCAGCCACGATTGGCCGGCCCATGATTTCATGGCGGTTTGCGCATGTTCGGCCTTATCTTCGGCGGCGGGGACGGTGTAGAACCGCCACAGGCGTTTGCCAGTCTCGGAGTTATAGGCATCGATGAATCCGCGAATGCCGTACTCGGCGCCGCTGATGCCGATGATGATCTTGCCTTTGACCACGAGCGGCGCCAGCGTCGCGCTGTAGGCCATCTTGTAGATGTCTTTTTCCTCTTCGCCATTCTCGCCGTGGGCCGTGATGGCTTCGTCCCAGATTTCTTCGCCCGTGTTCTTGCTCAGGCACACGAGGTGCGCGTCGAGCGTGGTCATGTACAGCCGATCGCCATAGACGGCAAAGCCGCGGTTGACCGCATCGCAGCACAGCGCCAGGTTCTCGGGCAATGATTTCTGGTAGTGCCACAATTGCGAGCCGGTCTTGCAGTCGATGGCGTAGGCATGGTTCCAGGGTGTGGTGACGTACATGATGCCGTCGATGACGAGCGGCGTGCATTCGAAACCGTCGAGCACGCCGGTCTGGAATGTCCACAACGGCTGCAGGCGGGCGACGTTCTGTTTGTTGATTTGTTTAAGCCCGCTGTAGCGGTGGGCCGAGTAATTGCGGTCGTACATCAGCCAGTTGCCATCGTTGCCCTGGGCGGCCAGCAGTTCCTTGTCGTCGACGTCGCCGACCGGCTCAGATTCCTTTTCTTTGACCGGCTCGGCGGGCGCCTCTTTTGTTTTCTTGGTGCTTTTGGTTTTCTGATTGGCAAGGGCCAGCTCGTGCGAGTCGGAGGTCACGGCCGCCTGGGCTTCGGCGAGATCGTGTGCCGCTTCGGCGCGGCTGCGCTCGGCTTCCTGCCTTTGGCCGCAGCCAACCAGGCTGATCAAGAGAACGCCCGACATCGCGGCCGGAAAAGTCAATGATCGCCCCTGGGCGAACGACGTCAGAAGAGAGCGCAATTCACTCACGGCAGCAACCTCCCTGATGCGAATCGGATTGAGAGATGGAGTCTGGCCGAACGCGATAGACGCCCATGATAACACCTGGTTCTCTCGAATCAAGAAACGGATTGGAAATCGGCGGAGCCGCATCGCCGATGAAGGGTAAAAGCCTGAATCGCAACGTGCAGCGCGAAGCCGCACCCCGAATAGGGGTGCCAGCCATTAGCCGGGGGTCGAGCGCAGCGGAGACCCCCGGAATTGCAGGGAAGAAGAGCCGCACCCCGAAGAGGGGTGCCAGCAGCGCGGTGACGCTCGATCGCGTCAAT
>DATGKC010000577.1:0-13116 GCA_035294845.1 Planctomycetaceae bacterium
CGTGTCATTTCGCTAAACTTCGCCTTTACGAATTGGTTCCGGCCGCTCACCCTGGCCGGTTCGTCTTCTCAGTGCGTCGCGTGTCCGCTTCGCTTGCGTCTACTTCGTCGGTCGAGCCCTCGGCAACCGCGCCGGTCTCAAACCAGGCGCTGATCCGCCGAATGCTGGCGCTCAGTTGGCCCTATCGCTGGGGCTGCGCGCGGCTTTTGGCCCTGCAGGGCGCCTTGATGGCCACGACATTAGGGGCCTTGGGCCTGTCGGGTGTGGGCATCGACGTGGTGCTTTTTCACGCGCACGTGGCCAATCGGCCGGCCGCATACCCCTTTGGTTTTCGTCCACCGGCGAGCTGGTCTCCCCTGGCGGAAGTCGCCTTCATTGCCGGCCTGATACTGCTCTTGGCCGTCGTTCGCGGGCTGCTCAATTACGTCTATGCCGTCGAATCGGGGAAGTTGATTCACGAACAGATCGTGGTCGAGCTGCGGGCCCGCGTGTACGACAAACTCCAGCGGTTGAGTTTCCGATTCTTCGATGCCCAGACGACGGGCGCCATCATCAATCGGGTCACGAGCGACGTGCAATCGGTACGGGCGTTCGTCGATGGCGTCATTATCCAGCTTGTGATTCTGGTGCTTTCGCTGGTGTGTTACCTCGTTTACATGCTGCGCATCGACGCGGGAGTGACTTTTGCCTGCCTGGCGACGACCCCCGTCCTGTGGATCATCACCGTCGTGTTTTCACGACTCGTGCGACCGGCCTACGACCGCACGCGGGAGCTGGTCGATCGCGTCGTGCTGACGCTGGCCGAAAATATTCAGGGCGTGCACGTCGTCAAAGGCTTCGGCCGCGAAGATCAGGAGATCGCCAAATTCGGCTCGACCTTGCAGGCGGTCGAAGACCAGCAGCAGCAGATTTTCTGGAAAGTGAGCCTGTTCACGCCGGCGATCGGCCTCTTGACGCAGCTTAACGTGGTCATCCTTCTGGCTTATGGCGGCTGGCTCGTGACAGAAGAGCGGCTGGCGCTGGGGACGGGGCTCGTCGTCTTCGCCGGCCTGCTCACGCAGTTTGCCACGCAGGTCGCCAATCTGACGAACATCACCAACAGCATTCAACAAAGCCTCAGCGGCGCGCAGCGGGTGTTCGCCGTGCTCGATGCGCCGATTGAGATTCAAAGTCCCCCCGGCGCGGTACGGATGCCCAAGGCCGAAGGCATGGTCCGCTTCGAGCATGTCTCGTTTGCTTACGACTCGACGGCGCCGGTGCTGCGCGACGTGAGCTTCGCCGTCGAACCGGGACGGTGCGTGGCGATTCTGGGGGCCACGGGCGCCGGCAAAAGCACGCTGCTTTCGCTGATCGCCAGGTTCTACGATCCCACGGCCGGCCGAGTGCTTCTCGACGGGCACGACCTGCGCTCGCTGAACGTCGACGACTTGCGCCACAACATCGGGCTTGTGTTCCAGGAAAGCTTTCTGTTCAGCAATTCCATTGCCGCCAATATCGCATACGGACAACCGACGGCGACGCGCAGTCAGATCGAACGGGCCGCGCAGATCGCCTGCGCGCACGAATTCGTGAGCGGGCTTTCCGAGGGATACGACACGGTGCTGGGCGAATGGGGAATGAACCTTTCGGGGGGCCAGCGGCAGCGGCTGGCGATCGCCCGCGCCATTTTGCTCGACCCGGCGCTTCTGCTGCTCGACGATCCGGCCGCCTCCATCGACCCGCACACCGAACAGGAAATCCTCGAAGCCATGCACCGGGCGATGCAAGGCCGCACCACGTTCGTCGTGGCGCATCGCTTGAGCACGCTCAGGCACGCCGACCTCGTCATCGTCCTCGAACAGGGGCGGATTGTGCAGGTCGGCACGCATGAGGAATTATTGGAGCTTCCCGGCCACTATCGAACGGCGGCGACGATCCAGGGGATCGACCTGGGCCTCAGGACCCCATCCAAACTCGCGCTTCAATGACGCTCGCGACCCTTCAAATCACGCGCTTGCAGCACGACCCCGACCGCGAGGCCGAGGCGCGGCCGCTCGATTTCGGCCTCATCCGCCGTCTGCTGGGATACACGCGGCCTTATGCCGCCAAACGCAATTGGCTGCTTTTGACCGTCATTGTGCGGGCGATTCAATTGCCTTGCGTCGCCTGGGTCATCGGCGCGGCGATCAACGGGCCGATCGCACACCGCGCGCCGTTGGCCGATGTGCTCATGGGAGCCTTGGGACTATTGGCCTTGGCGCTCTTCACCCAGGTGAATTTTCACTTCCGGCAGAGGCTCGCGCTGGAATTGGGCGAGGCGGTCGTCCACGACTTGCAGCAGCAAATCTTCAACCATCTGCAAGAAATGCCGATGAGTTTTTTCAACCGCACAAAAATCGGCCGCATCATCAGTCGCATCACGTCCGACTGCGAGGCCATGCGCATCGGCGTCCAGGATGTGCTGTTCGTAACGCTGGTGGGGTTGGGGCAAATGGTCGTCTCGGCGGCGTTCATG
This sequence comes from Planctomycetaceae bacterium, assembly GCA_035294845.1. GTDB lineage: Bacteria > Planctomycetota > Planctomycetia > Planctomycetales > Planctomycetaceae > JACQFH01. The sequence goes on from DATGKC010000577.1 coordinate 2,495, forward strand.
CTGTATTACGACGTGGTGATGTTCGGCGTCGTGGCCGCCATGACGCCGGTGATGTGGGGGCTCAACCGCTACTTCCGGCGGCGCCTGAGCCGATCTTATCGCGACGTGCAAGAAAGCTTCAGCCGCGTGACATCGACGCTTGCCGAATCGGTCAACGGCATCCGCGTGACGCAAGGCTTCGTGCGCGAAGAGATGAATGCGGCGCTGTTTCGCGATCTCGTGCGCGATCATGCGCGCTACAACATGCGGGCCGTGCGAACGGCGGGCGTGTTTCTGCCGCTGTTGGAGCTCAACAGCCAGTTGTTCATTGCCGCCCTGCTCGTCGTCGGCGGGTATCGCGTGCTGAACCCCGAGATTCATATGACGACCGGCGATTTGATCCAGTTCTTTTTTCTCGCCAACATCTTTTTCAACCCGATTCAAATGCTCGGGAACCAGTACAATCAGGCGTTGACGGCCATGGCCGGGGCCGAACGCGTCTTCAAGCTGCTCGATACGGCCCCCGACTGGCGCGATAGCGACGACCCCGTTCATCTGCCGCCCATCGGCGGGCGAGTCGAGTTCGAGCGACTTACGTTCGGCTATGATCCCGAGCGGCCTGTCTTGCACGAGATCGACGTCGTCGTCGAACCGGGGCAAACGGTCGCCCTGGTCGGGCACACCGGCTCGGGCAAGACGTCGATCATCAACTTGATCGCCCGCTTTTACCTGCCGACCGCCGGTCGCCTTTTGATCGACGGCTGCGACACGCGGTTCATCGATTCCGATTCGCTGCACCATCAGATGGGCATCGTCTTGCAGCACAATTTTCTGTTTACAGGAACCGTGCTCGAAAATATCCGCGTCGGGCGCCCCGCCGCGACCGACGCCGAAGTGGTAGCCGCAGCCGAACAGCTTGGCTGCCTCGACCTGATCGCAGGCCTCTCGGACGGTTTCCAAACGGCGGTCGGCGAGCGCGGCGGCCGATTGTCGCTGGGCCAGCGGCAGCTCGTTTGCTTCGCGCGCGCCATGCTGGCCGACCCCCGCATTCTCATACTGGACGAAGCCACGAGCTCGGTCGATACGCTCACCGAGATGCGGATTCAATCTGCTTTGCGCAAATTGCTTGTGGGCCGCACCAGCTTCGTCGTCGCGCACCGCCTGAGCACGATTCGCGACGCCGATTTAGTGCTCGTGCTCGACCAGGGGCGAATCGCCGAACGGGGAACCCACGCCGAGCTGATTTCGCGCGGCGGAATCTATGCCGCACTCAGCGAGCAATTCTTGCAGACCTCCAGCGGGCGAAGATCGTAGCCGATAGCCAGGGTCAATTACGCTGAAAGCGTTTGGCAGCGTCGCGTTTGTTGAAGGTTGGAAAATCTACTCCACGCCGGGTGGCGGGGTCAGCCCCCGATGAGGACGCCGGGGGCATCTGGACCAGCCCGGAATCCGCAACCTGAAAGGTTGCCAGCCAATAGCCGGGGGTCGAGCATAGCGAAGACCCCCGGAGAGAGCGCGTCGATCGGCAGCACCCTGGCAAGGGTGCCAGGCGAACGGAACTTCGATTTGACATCGAATGGACGCGTGCGCAAAAGTATTCATCATGGTGCTTTTCCCCGCGTTCACCGTAAGCCCCAACGCATGCGGTGCGATGAGCCATTACATTGCCAATCCGCACGTATCTATCCGCGCGTATCCGCGAAATCTGCGGTTTTGTCTTTGCGAATCGTTTGGCTTGCACCCTACGGGGCCATCGCTTGCGAATCGGCTCCCGGAGCGCCCTGAGCATGCAAGGGTCTTGCACGCCGCGGAAGTCGGAATTTAGCGATCGCTCTGATACCGCCACCCGCCGCTGGCTCTCTGAATTCTCACGAGTTCAGCTACGACGGCGCGAGAAATCCTAGTAAGCGCAACTGCTGCACGCAGGCGTGTACATCGCGCCCGACTGTACGGCGGCGCCCATTGGGGGCGCGCAGCCGCCCGGCCCGCACCCGCCATAGCCGTAACCGCCGCCGCAACATGGGAGGCAGCAACAACCAGACATAGCAGCCGTCAGTGCCAGGCCGAAACCGAGAACAATGAGCCGTTTCATGCGGGAATCCTTTCGATGGGTCGCGGGCCGCGAGGCATCGTGCCGGCAGACGCCGGCACTCCTCCAGGCGGGAAGGGACTCGTGACATATAAAATTGGGCCGTTTGGATCAAGAGCAATTTCGGCCCTCATTGTCAGCCACAAGACAGTATTGTACCCTTCAGTTTCGGCTTTCGAGGGCCTGGAAATGGCCGGGTCTCGTGCGCGTCGAGTTTTCGTCCACCGTCATCTAGGGAGATCGGCATTTCCGCGATGAATCGCCTTTTCCGCATCGCGCTCCCGGTTTGGCTTTCGTCCGACGGCCGCGAGAACATGCCGCCCAAGAACTTACGGCGTCCGGGGGGATCGGCCGATCAGCCGCGCACCAGCGCCGGCGGCCCCTGGCTGGTGATTTTCGCGCTGCTGGTGGTGGCGGCGCTCGTCATCGGCGTGCAATTTGCGCGCGGCGGCGGAGCCCTTGTCGATTACAGTTTTTTTCGCGCCCAGCTCGAAGCCGGAAGCGAAGGCAATGTGGCGGCCGTAACGTTCAGCGACGACAAAATCACCGGCGAATGGAAAGACCCGCCGGACGACCCCAAAGCATCGGCCAAGGAAGGAGAGCCCGGAAAGAAACTTCCCAAAAAATTCACCACGGTCCTTCCGCCCAAAGGGGCCGAAGACAAAGACCTGATCACCCTGTTGCAAGAGCGGCACGTTGCCTATTCGTCAGAGGCCAGCAACTGGGGCCCGGGCGCGAGCCTCTTGGGCACGATTATCGTCACATTGATGATCGGAGCGTTCTTATTCATCATGCTGAGGCGGAGCGTCGATCCCCTGGGCCCCGGGGGCATGGCGGGCAGCTTTATCCGCAGCCCGGCCAAACGCTTCACTCCTGCCGAGCAGCACAACACTTTTGACGACGTCGCCGGCATGGAGCAGTCGAAGAAAGAGCTTCAGGAAGTCGTCGAGTTCCTGAAAAACCCCGCCAAGTTTCAGCGGCTGGGAGCGCAGATCCCCAAGGGCGTACTGCTGATGGGGCCGCCGGGAACCGGCAAAACCCTGCTCGCCCGGGCCACGGCCGGCGAGGCCGGCGTGCCGTTTTATTCCATCAACGGCTCTGAGTTCATCCAGATGTTCGTCGGCGTGGGAGCCAGCCGCGTGCGCGACATGTTTCGCACCGCCAAAGAGAATTCCCCCTGCATCCTGTTCATCGACGAAATCGACGCCGTGGGCCGCGTGCGCGGCGCGGGCGTGGGCGGCGGCCATGACGAGCGCGAGCAGACGCTCAACCAGATCCTCAGCGAGATGGACGGTTTTCAGCAGAACGAGGCCGTCATCGTGGTGGCCGCAACGAATCGTCCCGATGTTCTCGACCCGGCGCTCTTGCGTCCGGGCCGGTTCGATCGGCACGTTCCCATCGACCGCCCGACGCGCGAAGGGCGTCTGGGAATCTTGAAGGTCCATACGCGCAAGGTCCCGCTGGCCGACGACGTGAAGCTCGAAACGGTCGCCGCCGGCACCATCGGTTTCTCAGGCGCCGATCTGCGGAACCTGGTGAACGAGGCGGCGCTCAATGCGGCCCGCGAGGGAAAAAACCAGGTCGATGCCGACGATTTCGACGCCGCAAAAGACCGCGTGCTGATGGGGCCCAAGCGGGAAGAAATTCTCAACGAAAAAGAACGCGCCATGACCGCCTACCACGAGGCCGGTCACGCCCTCGTCGCGTGGCTGTTGCCCGAGCTCGATCCCGTGCACAAAGTCACGATCGTGCCGCGCGGCCGGGCGCTGGGAGTTACCCAGCTTCTGGCCGACGAAGAGCGACATCACATCGGCGAGCAAAGGCTGCATTCGCATCTCGTGCTGGCGATGGGGGGCCGCTCGGCCGAGAAGATGGTGTTCGACGAATATTCGGCCGGCGCCGAAAACGACATTCAGCAGGCGACCGACCTCGCGCGGCGGATGGTCGCCCATTGGGGAATGAGTGAAGCCATCGGCCCGGTCGCTTTCCACCAGAGCGAAGAGCATCCGTTTTTGGGGAAAGAGATTCACGAGCTGCGGCAATTCAGCGAAGAAACCGCCCACGTCATCGACCAGGAAGTGCAGCGCTTCATTCACGAAGCGTCGACGCGCGCCACCGAAATCCTCGCCACGCACCGCGACAAGCTCGAACACCTGGCCCAGGCGCTGCTGGAACGCGAAGCGCTCGATCGCATGCAAATGACCGAAATCCTCGGCGAACGGGCCGACGAAAACGCAGCCGTGAGGGTTTCGTAAGGGGGGCGAAACGGCCTGCCTCGATGCCCGGCCGCTCATGGCGGGATGTTCTGGCGGAAGCCCCGCGCGTCCCTCCCCCCATCCACGGGGGGATCGAGGGGGGCGTCTGCGCGTCTCGGTGCCAGCAACGGTGAACCGGAGCCGGACGATAAACCCAAAGTGACCCGCCGATGACGATTCTGAGGACGCAAAAAAACACGTCGCAGGTTGGGAAACCTACGCCACGGGAGAAAACTCGCGCGTCCCTCATTCTGGCTGCCACGACGGCGCGCGCTTTTCGAGGAAAGCGGCAAGCCCTTCACGCGCTTCGGGCGTCTCGCGCGCTTGGGCCGAGACGCCGATGGCCCGTTTGAGCTGTGCCAACACGTCGGCCGGCGCGCACGCGCGAAGCTGCCGCTTCGTCACCGCTAGCGCTCCCGGAGCGCCGGAAAGGATCGTGCGGAGGAGCTCATCGGTCGCCGCGGTCAGCCGCGCGGCCTCGATCACCTTGTGGCACAAGCCGATCTCATGTGCGCGGCCCGCCGCGAGCCCTTCGCCCGATAGCAAAAGATACGAAGCTCCGGCGATTCCCGCCCGGTAGACCAATAAGGGAGTTACGATCGCCGCCGTGATGCCGCGCTGCGGCTCGGGAAGTGCGAATGAGGCGACCTCGGCGGCCAGCACCAAATCGCAGGCGAGCGCAATTCCCAGTCCGCCGGCGATGGCCGGTCCTTGCACGACGGCCAGCGTGGGCATGGGGAGTGAGAAGATTGCCGCCACCACGTCATGGTACAGCGTCGTGTCGGCGTGCCAGACTTGCGACGCATCGGGGCGCGCCGCCGAATCCTGCATCTGAACGAGGTCCATCCCCGCGCAAAATGCCTGCCCCTTGGCCGCAATGACGAGGCAGCGAACATCCGGTTTCGCGGCGACCTCATTCACCTGCGCCAAAAGCTCGGAGAGCAGCTCGCGGGTCAGCGCATTGCGCTTCTGCGGTCGGTTGAGCGTCAGCCGCACCACGCCGTTCATCGTGGCCGAAAGAACGAGAGCTTCAGGCATGGCCACATCGTATGCGGAAGGCCGGCGACGGTCAAAGCCCGATCCGTGCGGCAAGGTGATTGATTACCACAACGGGCCAGAGGGAAGGTCGTCGTGCAGATCGGCTCATGACTCATGGGTGACCTCCCAGGAGTCGGTGCAGCTTACCGCGAATCGGTGTCAGCGAGGCGCTGCGAGGCGCTGCCAGGCAGAGTCTGGCAGCGAGAGCGAAATGCAGAGTTGACTGAAGGGGACCTCGCTACTCGGCGACGATGTGCCAAGCCTCGTCTCACGGGATGGTTCTCCATTCTGCTTCGTCGCGGAGTCAAGGAGACCGTCATCACATCACTAGGCCCCCGTTTTATACGCGCGCGACAAACCGCGGGCCGGGTCCGATCGGATGCCGATTTTGGGGATGACGGTCCCCACACAACACAAATCTGACTGGCCCCGCCACTCATGCTCAATACCCCGCATCAGCAAAGCACAATCGAATTCGATCGAAGGCTTCGGGAACTGCAACACATTCTCGAAATAACTGGACCGCACCTCCTCAACCGCTAACGGCTCGACGCGCCAGTTGAGGCAGCGTAGCTCCAGTCCCTGAAAGCGCCATGGATCGGGAGTTGCTGAATAACCCAACGATCCTGCTTGAAAGAACCCGGAGGCTTCTTCAAGCGATTGGAACACCGAGGACGCTGGCAAGCGATCTACCCGGCGACTGCGTACCAGCATGTTGCTCGTACCGTCGCCACTGCGTAGAGCAACCGCGAAGCGATCCGCCGACTCCTCGACCGTGAACTTGGCGTGGTGATGAATTCCCGGGAAGAGTCGCCCGCCCGACAACGAGTTGAGCCACGAGTCGGTGTCACGTCGCCGAACATAAACGCCCTCCCGAACCACGCCGTTATCGTTCCATTCGACAGCGGTGCGATGCGCGGCGTTCTCGGATGAAATCCCCAGCCAAGCTGGGAAATACGCCGGTCGCACCTTCTTAAGTCGGATCAGACAAATCCCGACCATGCCGGCGCCGCGAATCACCTTGGGCCGAAAGGGAGCCGGCAGGAGTGACGCCAAAAGGCCCGGGTCAACGTGGTAGTTGACCAGAATTCTCCGGTCAATGACGCCGCGAATGATGGGAATCTTCATTGCAACCTTCAAAGCCAGCACACGCGAAGGAGAGCACGAATGTCGTCACCGGATAACCGCAAACTGCCTGCGGCCATTAACTCGGATGGCGCCGCCACATGACAAACCAAGTGACGCTGTACATCACGCCCCCGAACCCCAACATTCCAAGGGCAACGTCACGACTTCGCTCTTTTTCGAATCGGAATGAGCATTCGGACCTGCCGTTGATACATGCGATATTCATCGCCGTGGAAGGCAACCAAATCGCGCTCTTCCAATTGAATCCCGACGAATATGTAGGCTGTCGTGACGACCGCGAACATGAGATGTCCCGCGGTCATCGTCGGAGTTGCCCAAAACCCGATGATGAAACCCAGCATGATCGGATGCCGTATCCGCTTGTATAGCCCCGTTGTCCGAAACTCGATCGGCATATACGGGCGGCCGGTCGCGTGGAGATAGACCTGTCGCAACCCGAACAGATCGAAATGGTTGACGAAGAATGTCGAAGCGAGAACGGTCAGCCAGCCGACCCAGAACAATCCCCACAGCACCCATCGAAGCTCGCCTTCGGTGTTCCAAACAACCGCTGGCATCGGCCGCCAAAGCCAGAATAGCAACGCGAGGGCCAAGCTGGTCGCGAGAACGTAAGTGCTGCGCTCAACGGGCTGCGGAATGAATCGAGTCCACCAACGCTTGAACGCCGGCCGCGCCATGACGCTGTGTTGCACGGCGAAGAGGGCGAGCAAGACAAGATTGACCGCGAGTGCGTGCGCTCTCGTCTCGCCCGAATCAATCCCCTTTGGCACGATCAGGTTCCCGGTAAACCCGATTGCGTACAAGAACGTCACGAAGAAAATCGCGTAGCAGATGATTCCGTAGGTCAACGCGACCATTTTAAGCCGACTCCTGGCGTGTTGGTCGATCAAGGTGAGCTGGAGATGCCTCTCTTCATTATTCGCTGGACGGCATAATTCAGAAAGGTTCCGGCCCACAACTTAAGAAGAAGTAATCGGCTCGGATGTTTGGCAGCGGCCGCCCTTGGCGAATGGTCGCCAGGCGCCAGGCCGAAAAGCCCGATAAGACGGCGATCTGTTCGGCGCTCAACCCAAGAGCCTTGAGGTGCGGGTACCTCTTGCGATGGTGTGTAGTGACCCTTCGAGAACGGATTCGCGCCGTTTGCCAATCACCGCGGCTTGCGGAAAATCTTAATCGCGCGCGGCACCAGTCCTTCCTGCATCAGGAAAGTGTGAACATGGCAATCGGCCACCGCGGCGAGAGTCGCGATTACTCCGTCGAGCCTGCCTGCATGAATTCGTCGTAGTGCACGATCTCGGCGATCCACTGCGAGATGATGTTCGTCGTCTCCCGATGCACGCTCCCGCTTTCCCACGTGCCTTCCATTTCGACCGCTGCGGAGGCTTCGGGGACGAAATAGGTCTTGAACCCTTGTTGCACCATGGGGATCATGCCCATTCGCCGACCGATCACGCACATGTTGGAGGCGAACCCTGTGTAGATCAGCGTACTGATCCCCGCCTTGTGGAGGTAGTCGGCAAACTGGTCGTCGTCGAAATTCTGATGGTACAGCAGCGTCGCTCTCTTATCGGCGACTAGCGCCGCGAGCTTGGGGTGGATTCTCGTGTTGTATTTGACAACGGCGGGATCGTTCGTGAGGACGATGATTCGATGCCCGCGCTCCAGTCCCTTGTTCACCAGAGGCACGACGTGCGATTCCGCAATCCGACCGTAGTACTGGTTGAGATGATCGGACGCCATGTCGATCCAGGGGTCCATCACCACGATGGCCGCAGTATCCGGGTCGATCGTCCGCCGGAGGTGGTAAATCTTCTCGGCTCGAATCGGGAGACCGTCCTGTTCCACGAGACCACCGCTCTCATTGAGCTGGAAGTATGATTGGCGATGCGTCTTGACCGTGTAAGCCGGCCCGCGATCAACCACGGCTTCGGCCGCGAGCGCGGCATCCAGGCCGACCAGAGGCGGAAACGGCCCGCAGGCCGCGGCATAAACCAACGAACTCAAGACACTGACGGCAACCATCCAGAACAATTTGCGGGAGGGATGAAACCGTCGCGATGTCCGCGATGTACGCGCATCAGCTCTCATGTAGAAACTCCGGTTCTCGATGTGACCCACCCTGTGGGCGGCTCGGATGCTGCTGCCTTTTGTCACAATGCGAAACACGATTCTTGCACGTGGTAACCGGCCCGCTTTTCGAAGGCGAACCACACGGCTTGAGCCCGAGAGAGAAAGTAGAGAGTAGAAAGGAGACCGAGGAGAGGTGGGCGACTGGCTGGCGGCTATCTTTGCGCGGATTTCTGCTCTCTACTTTCTTCCCTCTCCTCTCTATTGCCTTCGGCAATCGGGACAACAAGACGGCTATTGAACTTTTTTGGCAGGGTCTGGACGGCTGGGATACCGGTTTGAGGCGGCAATTGGAGAATCGAAGTTATTCTCCGAAATGACTTTACGTGGGAACAGGGAGCGAATCACCCAGTTTTCAGTAGCAGAGGTCAAGAAGCGAAACGCGGGGAACCGGAACGCGACGAGTTATTCGCGCGCCGTTCGGCAGCAGAATTCGTTCCGGCCCGGTTCCGTCTATGCTATGGTCCTTCGACGGCAAACACCGTGAGATTCCGCGCTGGGAACACGGCCCCAGGCTTATCGGCGCCAGGACAGATTATCATCGGTTGATCGTCCCGAAAGAGCGCGAAGGCCCAGCTTGCCTCGGTCGCGTCTGCCTCTTTGCCGAACATGATGGCTGCTTCCTGCCGCACGACGATTTTGCCTTTCCAGACGGCCGTCTGAGGATCGAACGGCTTGCGCGTGCGCAGGTCGACGACCTCAGCCTCAAAGGTATCACTGTCGAAGCGTAGAAAGCGGAGGAGCAGCGTGCGCTTGGCCTCACCCGGCAGGCTGAAGGCGTAGCTCTTCTTGGGGGCCGCGGCTTCCTGCAAGAGGCGCCGCTGGCGCTCGGAAATCGAAGGCAGTGAGACCATGGTTTTCATGAGAGCGCCCACGGCTTCGCCCTCGGCCTGGTATTGTTGATCGTAGCTGAGGTAATCCTTCCGCCAGCCAGCCGGGTCGGGGTTGGGCGTCGGGCTTGTCAGCTTCACTTTGCGGCCGACTTCGCTTGCTTGGTCGGCCCACAACGACCATGTCACGTTGATGGTGTTCATGAAGTCGAGGCGGCGTTTTTCCCAGCGAAAGTGGGGTACGATACTCACGAAGTCCCCCACCTCAAGCTGGTCGAAGTGACAATAGTGCGCGGCCTTCTCGCCCCACTCGTTCTCCGCAATCAGCTCCATGACCACATGGGTCAGGTCCTGTCCGGACGCGTTTTTCACGTAGAACAAGGAGAGCCGCTGGAAGTTTTTCTTGGGCGCCCAGGCACCCTCGACGTTGACGAGCGGCTTGTCGGCAACCGGGCCGCCGCAGCGCTTGGCGAGCGGCAGCAACCAGGTTTGCCAGAATGCCACGGCATGATCCACCTGGGCCATGTCCGCATAAGCCAGCATGCCGCTCACCACGCCGCGTTGCTCGATGTCCTTCTTGATGTTGCCGGCACCCTTCATCAACTCGCCCCACTTCGCCTTGGTCTCCTCCGACATGGGAGCGTCCGTCACGATGATGTGGTACTGGGGATACTCCCGCTGCAGCGAGTCGCGCACCCTAGCCTCGTCTGCCAATTCCAGCATCGCGACCTGCACGCCGGGGATGAGCACGGTCTGCTGGAACTCCCGGATCGAAGACCCGACGGTGTTGCCGAACTGATCGTCCGCCATGGCGAGCTGAAGGCGGCTCCTGCAGATCGCCGCGGCCTGGTCGGTCATCCGCTTCAGGTAGGGATGCGGCGCCGCGGAGAGGCTCTCGTAGGCGCGCAATAGCGCCTCGCCGCGACTCTGATTCTTCCGTGCGCCCGGCGCGCTGGCCGTCATCATGTCGAGGAGCCCTCCGCTCCCGTCCTCCGACGGGGTGAGATGATCCCGGCGGTAAGGAAGATAAAGCGCCTCGTGTTCGAGGGGAGACCAGTCCCTCGAACGATAGTAGGCGAACGACGCGAGCTGCGCGACCCGGCGCCACACGTAATTCGCGTCGTTCAGGTCAGCAACTTCCGCCGGGGCATCCGT
>DATGKC010000578.1:0-3036 GCA_035294845.1 Planctomycetaceae bacterium
TTGCTCGGCGAGGTTGATCAGGTCGAAGTAGATGCTGAAGGCGCGAATCAACGTTTTGAGACTGGGCAAATCGAGTTGCCCCAGACGGTCGCGCAGCCCGCGAGCAACCTCCAGCGAAGGGCGTTCGCGCAATGACTTGGCGGCCGAACGAATCTCTTCGACGAGCGCAAAAGCCTGTTCGCCGGCCAGCCTGCGAATGGCGTCTCCCAGAAGATTTCCCAACATGCGGATATCGGCGCTCAGCGTGCGCCGTGATCGATGTTCCATACTCGCATTCGCCGGCAATTCATGGGCCGTCAATTCATTGAGTGGCGGCTGGTCGACAGGATCCGATCGGGCCGGCGCCGCGGATTTCGATTCGATGGGTGGAGTGGTGTGCACAATAGTCAATCCAGATAGCGGATTCGCTTATTGATGTCCACGTTCACCGAGTGGTAAGGCTGGGTGAGATTGCTGGTATGAAACAACGTCTGCCGCACGGCTTCCATATCGTCAGCCCCCAGAGCTTCGGAAAAGATCGGCACAAGGTAGTCGATGCCCACGCGCGACGGTCGCAACGTTTCGGTGTCATAGAACGCGGGATGAACCTGCCGCGAATGAATCAGACCGTACCGGTCGCGAAAATCGTTGGCGTTGACGCTGCCGATGTAGAATCCCCGATCGCGGTTCCATTGCAGGACGGCCACGCCGTTGACGTGTCCTTCCAGCAGCAAATCGACCGCGTGGCCACCGAGCTGGACGGCGTAAAAGCGATCGAAGTGAACGGGACGTCCGCCCCGCTGCGTGTGTCCGACTTTACGGGTAAAAATGGCGGCGCGTGCCGATTCGTTACGGCGCTTGCTCGTAAAGTAGCTGTCGCCCAGGCGCTCGATCAGGATCTGCCGCAGCGAATCGGCCGCTCCCGAGAGCACCTTGTTGCCCGCGGGATCGGTAGAAGCCATTTCGGATCCCAGCTCGTATCCACGTTCGTCGACGATTCCCTCGCCGCAAACGATCACCGCATTCTTCTGCAGTTCGTACACCGACAGCACGCGTTCGACCAGGCGGTCGACATCGAGCGGCGATTCGGGAATGAGCACGATGTCGGGCTGGCCATAGGCCGCCCCCAGCGAAAGATAGCCCGAATGACGCCCCATGACTTCGATGATTGCAATCCGCCGATGGCTCTCAGCCGTGCTGCGCGTGCGCTGCACGGCCCAGGCCGAAACGAAGACGGCCGTGGCGAACCCCGGCGTCACGTAGTTGACCATGTGGTCGAGATCGAATTTCTCCCGCGCCGGCGTTCGCACATAGCGGTAGCCGGGAGGCTCAAACACGGGCTCGCGGCTCCATTCGTCGGGCTCGTGGCGATAATTCAGTCCCAGATCGTTGTCGATCGTCTTGGGGGCGAGAACGGTCGGCAGGTAATCGGAAAGCGCCTGCATGCCGTTGAGCGTGCCGTCGCCGCCGATGCAGATCAGGCCTTCGATCTGCAGGCGTTTCAAACGGTCGACGACCTCGCCGATGATGCCCGCGTCCGCCGCGTCGACATAGTCGCGGGACGCGCCGATGATCGTCCCGCCGCGCGTCGTGTCGAGTTCCGGGATCGGGGTGAACAGAGGATTGAGTCGCACGTGCGGAACGCGCGAGTTGAACAGGCTGCTGAAACCTTTGATGAATCCGATCACTTCGACGCGGCGTTCGCAGGCACGGAGCACTGCGCCGTGGATCGTGGCGTTCAGCGCCGGCGTGTCGCCTCCTGCCGTCAGAATGCCGATGCGTTTCATGGGACGAACCGCCTGTTTCTTCGCGGGCCGCTGAAGCTGGGCAACGAACTGCGAATCCGCGAAAGAATTGTCCTGGGAAGGCGTGGCGATGCTCGCCGCGCGCCCACTTCGGACACTCTTGCAAAAATCGTCAGCACCCCCAGGATCGCGGTGTCAGATTGACAACTTAATGCTCCAGATGGTGAACGAATTGACTTTTTCAGCAGTGTCCGAAGGGGTCGCGGTTGAACATTCAGCCACTGGTCTTTTCGTAACGCTTTCCACGGACGACCGAAACATCGGTCACCCACGCCAGGCACGCGTATTGATCGAAGTAATTGCGTGAGACGAACGTCAAGATCGCCTCGGCAACGCTGTCCGGGCAGATTACCTCGATTTGCACGTTGCCACCACCGACCGCGTCGCGACGGGCGCCCCGCGAGCCGGTTCCCTGGGCTTCCTGCCAGGTGCAGCCCGCCGCCCCCAATTCAATGATCTTCTTGACGATCTGGTCTTTCAGAATCTGTTCGGTGACGATAGTCACCAGTTTCAACGGATGAAGCTGCATGGAGTTCTCTTTTGAAACGAGCACGGTGTTCTTACGAAGTGGCGCCGACCATTTGAGCCATCTGGTAATAGATGGGAATTCCAAAGGCGATATTGAACGGAAACGTGATCGCCAGGGCCGCCGTGATGGAATAGGTCGGATTGGCTTCGGGCAGAGTGAGCCTTACGGCCGGGGGAGCAGCAATATACGACGCACTGGAAACGATCGCCGCGAAGACCGTGCAGCCGCCGAGATTCAATCCGGCCAGGTGTCCCAGCCAGGCCCCAAAAAAGCCATGCAACAGAGGCAGCAGAACGCCGAAAGCGATCAGGAATGGCCCGACCTTCAGCAGGTCTCGCAGTCGTTCTCCGGCGACCAGCCCCATCTCCAGCAGAAAGATGCACAGCGCACCGCGGAAGATCATGCCCTTGCTGTAGAAGAAATCGTGGAAGGGCGCGAATCCTTTTTCGGACATGAAATTCGTTGCGACAAATCCAATCACGAGCAATCCGGCCATGAGCATGATCGATTGGCCTGTAACGACCTCGTATAGGGCCTCCCACAACTTCCCTTCCTCTCGGGGTTCGGAATCCGGCGCCCCGCCGTGTTCAGCACTGGCGGCCGCGTGCTCCGCTTTTTGCAGGACGGCGCCAATGGCCAGCGCGATGGCAATGCCCGGACACTCCAGGATCGTCACGAGTGTCGGCAAATAGCTGTTTGCCGGGTAGTTGAGCTGACTGACGA
>DATGKC010000579.1:0-28344 GCA_035294845.1 Planctomycetaceae bacterium
CAAGAGCGCATCGACCGCGCCATCGACGAAATCCGGCGGGAGCTCGAAGAACGCCTGGACCATTTTCGCCGCGAAGGAAAGCTGGTCGAAGCGCAACGGCTGGCGGCGCGCACGCGGTTCGACATCGAGATGCTGGCCGAAGTGGGCTATTGCCCGGGAATCGAAAACTATAGCCGCCCGCTGTCGGGGCGCAAGCCGGGCGAGCCGCCGTATACGCTGTTCGATTTCTTCCCGAAAGACTCGCTGATGTTCGTCGACGAGTCGCACGTGACGGCCCCGCAAGTGCGCGCCATGTTTGCCGGCGACCGCTCGCGCAAGACGACCCTCGTCGAGCACGGTTTTCGCCTCCCCTGCGCGCTCGACAACCGGCCGCTCACGTTCGATGAATGGCGCGGGCGCGGCTTGCAGACGGTTTTTGTTTCGGCCACGCCGGCCGACTGGGAGTTGGAGCAGACTGGAGGCGAGGTCGTCGAGCAGGTGATACGGCCTACGGGCCTCATCGATCCGGTGATTCACATCGCGCCGGCGCGGGGACAGGTGCAGCACCTGATCGAACAGATTCGCGGTCGGTCGCAGGTCGGCGAGCGCGTGCTGGTGACGGCTCTCACCAAGCGACTGGCTGAAGACCTGTCGAATTACTTGCAGGAAGAGGGAATCCGCTGCGCTTGGCTGCATTCCGAGCTGGACGCGTTCGAGCGGGTCGAGGTGCTCCGCAAGCTGCGCGAGAAAGACTTCGACTGCGTGGTCGGCGTTAATCTCTTGCGCGAAGGACTCGATCTGCCGGAAGTGTCGCTGGTCGCCATTCTCGATGCCGATAAAGAGGGCTTCCTGCGCAGCGAAACCAGCCTGATCCAGACGATCGGCCGCACGGCCCGCAACGTCAATGCCGAGGTCGTCTTGTACGCCGACATGATCACCGAGAGCATGAAACGGGCGATCGACGAAACGCAGCGGCGACGGAAGATGCAACTGGAATACAACCAGCAACACGGCATCAAGCCGGCCACGATCAAGAAGGCGATTAAAAAGGGAATCGAAGAAGAGATCGAGGCTCGGCGGGTCGCCCAAGAGGCGGCGGGCGTCGCCAGCGACGCCGAGTTCGTCACGCAGGAGTTCATACACCAGCTCGAGGCCGAAATGCTTGCGGCCGCCGAAGGGCAAGACTACGAGCGGGCGGCCGAGCTTCGCGATCGAATCATCCAATTGAAGCAGCAGCTTGGCCAATCGCTGACGCCTGCCGAGGCGCTGGCTGCCTCGGTAGCCGCGGGGCGCAAGGCAGAAAAGAGCAAGAGGCGGCGGGGCGGCCAGAGGCGCGGCGGCCGAGTGCCGAAACCCGAGCGATAGCCACAAGGGATGTGCATGTTTTTATGCATAAAGGCTCCGGAAAGCATGCATAATCCTGGCAAGTCGCAACTGCCTGTCAACTAAAGTCTTATGGGGTTTTTGCGACTGAAACCGTCTGCTGATCGCCAAGTGCACGCGAGTCGACAAATGGGAGAACACATTCCGCAAAACTATACCTTTCGGACTGTTGCGGCGACTCCCGGAGGTCGATCGCGAAAAAAAAATTCTGCTGGATTTATTCATCCCGAGTATATGCATGGCCCAAAGTTGATGTGAGGCGGGGCGACGGTCGTTCGCCGCCCTGTTTCGCGGGCTCGTCGCACCGCTTTGGGGGCGGTCCATGACGGCATCCAGCGCGGGGGGGGATGTCAGTACTCAGGTCTCAGGTCTCAGGTCCCAAGACTCAAGTCATAGCGACACGACGAACCTCGCGCAAATTGCATCGTGCGCCCACTCCCGCGTGAAGCGCAAAAGACCCCGTGACTCGAATTGCGCGGCGTGTTAGCATGGCGCGCTGGCGGCCGACCAGATGCTCCGACGGCGATTATCACTTCCAGAGTGTTCGGATGGAGACAAAATTGCGGGTTGAAATCCTGCCGCAACCGGATGATTTCACCTGCGGTCCCACGTGCCTGCACGCTCTCTACCGCTATTTCGGCGATGAGCTGCCGCTGGACAAGGTGGTCGCCGAGGTCCCCATGCTGCAAGGCGGCGGGACGCTCGACGTGCTGCTGGCCAATCACGCCTTGGCGCGGGGCTATTCCGCCTGCGTCTTCACGTACAACGTGCAGATGTTCGACCCCACGTGGTTCGACGGAAAGCGCGTCGATCTGGCCGAGCGGCTCAGCCGGCAATTGGAGCACAAAGACTCGCCCCGGCTGCGCGTGGCGACCGAGGCGTATCTCTTGTTCCTCGAGCGAGGGGGCGAGCTGCGTTTCGAAGAGCTCACCACCGCGCTCATCGGGAAATATCTCAGCCGCGAAATCCCGATCCTCACGGGGCTCAGCGCCACCTATCTCTATCGCAGCTCGAGGGAGTACGGCCCGAGCGGGCGTCCCGACGACGTGCGGGGCAAGCCGGCGGGGCATTTCGTGTTGCTGTGCGGATACGACAAAAACACGCGAGAGGTCCTGGTCGCAGACCCGCTCGTGAAGAATCCGCTGTCGCAGACCAATTATTACCTCGTCAGCATTGACCGCGTGATCGGCGCCATCCTGCTGGGCATTCTCACTTACGATGCCAACTTCATGATCATCCAACCACGCCGCAAGAGAAAACAACAGGGACGCCGTGCCGATTCTCATCGTCGTCAATAACGTCAAGGAATGGCCTTTTCAGACTCCCGGCGTCGAGGTGGTCGACGCCTGGTCGTATCTCACGCGCCCCGAATACGGGACGATGCGCGCGGTGAAGCTCTTCAACCTGTGCCGCTCGTACCGCTATCAGACGGCCGGATACTACGTGACGCTCTTGGCCACGGCGCGGGGACACAAGCCCTTGCCGGCGATCACCACGATCCAGGACATGAAGTCGCAGACGATGGTGCGGTTCGTGTCGGACGACCTCGACGATTTAATCCAGCAAACCCTGGCCCCGATTCAATCGAACGAATTCACGCTCAGCGTTTATTTCGGGCGGAACCTGGCCAGGCGCTACGACCGCTTGTGCCTGCATTTATTCAATCTGTTCCAGGCGCCGCTTTTGCGGGCCGAATTTGCGCGCGGCAGCGCGCCCAATGCCGGCTGGCAGCTTAAGAGCTTAAGCCCGATTCCCGTGGGGGAGATTCCCGTACAGCACCAATCGTTCGTCATTCGCGAGGCCACCGAATACTTCGCCGGCCGCCGCGCCAGCGTCCGCAAGCGCACGCCCCCCAAATACGATTTGGCGATCTTATATAACCCCAACGACGAGCTGGCCCCCTCCGACAAAAAGGCCATCGACCGCTTCGTGAAGGCGGCAGGCAGGCTGGGACTGGGGACCGAGGTCATCGGCCGCGACGACTACGCGCGGCTGGCCGAGTTCGACGCCCTGTTCATCCGCGAAACGACGCAGGTGAACCATCACACCTACCGCTTCGCGCGGCGCGGCGCCACCGAAGGGCTGGTGGTTATCGACGACGCCGAATCGATCTTGAAGTGCGCCAATAAGGTCTACATGGCCGAGGTCATGGCCCGCTGCAAGGTGAGCGTCCCGCGCACGCTGATCGTGCACAGCGACAACGTCGATGAAATCGGCCGCACGCTGGGCTTTCCCTGCGTTCTCAAACAGCCCGACACGGCGTTCTCGCAGGGCGTGGTGAAAGTGGACGACGAACAAAGTCTGGCCGAGCGCGTCGAAGAATTCTTCGCCCGCTCAGAGCTATTGATCGCGCAGGAGTTTTTGCCGACCACCTTCGATTGGCGGATCGGCATCTGCGACGGGCAGCCCTTGTACGCCTGCAAATACCACATGGCCTCGGGGCACTGGCAGATCGTCAAGAACGACCACCAGGGGCTGCGGCATTACGGGCGGTGCGAGACGATGCCGGTCGAGATTGCGCCGCGACACGTGGTGCGCGCGGCGCGCAAGGCGGCCGGCCTCATCGGGAACGGGCTGTACGGCGTCGACGTTAAACAGACCAACGGGCACTGCTTTGTCATCGAAGTCAACGACAACCCGAATATCGACGCGGGGGTCGAAGACAAGGTGCTCAAGCAAGATCTTTACCGGCGCATCATGGAGGTCTTTTTGCGCCGCATCGAGCGACGCAAGGCCGGCATCGATGACTCGTGAGCCGCCCATGCCGCTGTCGCTCTTTTCGGGTTTCGGCGTCGAGCTGGAATACATGATCGTCGATCAAGCCACGCTCTCGGTGCGGCCGGTCGCCGATGCGCTGTTGGGCGCGGCCGCGGGCGATTTATCCGGCGAAGTCGATCGCGGGGAAATCGGCTGGTCGAACGAGCTGGTGGCCCACGTCATCGAGCTCAAGGTCAATCGGCCGGCCGAACGCCTCGATCGGCTGCCCGAGCAATTCCAGAAAAACATCTGTGAAGTCAATGAACTTTTGGCGGCGCAGGGGGCCCGGCTCATGCCCTCGGGCATGCATCCCTGGATGAACCCCGAGCGCGAGACGCGGCTTTGGCCTCACGAATACGGCGAGGTCTATCAGGCATTCGACCGCATCTTCGGCTGCCGGGGACACGGCTGGGCAAACCTGCAAAGCCTGCACCTCAACCTGCCTTTCGCCGACGACGATGAATTCGCCCGCCTGCATGCGGCCGTGCGCTTGGTCTTGCCGATTCTGCCGGCGCTGGCCGCCAGCTCGCCGATCGTCGAAGGGAAGCTCACGGGTCTTTTGGACAACCGGCTCGAGGCCTACCGCACAAATTCATCGAAGATTGCACGCGTCGCGGGGCGCGTGATCCCGGAGGCGGCCTTCAGTCGGTCCGAGTATCAGGCGCAAATTCTCGAACCCCTCTACGCCGAGATCGCCCCGCACGACCAGGCCGGCGTATTGCGAAACGAGTGGCTCAATGCCCGCGGAGCGATCGCCCGGTTTTCGCGAAATACGATTGAGATTCGCGTGCTGGACGTGCAGGAATGCCCGTTGGCCGATCTGGCGATTTGCGCCGCCGTCGTGGCCGTATTGCGCTCGTTGGTAAGCGAGCGCTGGAGCAAGCTTGCGAAACAAAAATCGGCTGCGGTTGAACCGCTGGCCGAGATTTTGCTGGCGAACATCCGCGAC
Organism: Planctomycetaceae bacterium; assembly: GCA_035294845.1. GTDB lineage: Bacteria > Planctomycetota > Planctomycetia > Planctomycetales > Planctomycetaceae > JACQFH01. Next base: position 5,069 of record DATGKC010000579.1, read on the forward strand.
GCCGAACGGGCGGAAATTGGCGATCGCGACTACCTCGACCTGTTCGCATATCCCGGCGACTCCTGCACGAGCGGCGAGCTATGGCGGCATCTTTTGGACTCGCATCCGGAAATTGCCGGCTCGGCCAGCCCCTGGCGCGAGCCGCTACGAACGATCATCGACGAAGGCCCACTCGCGCGGCGCATGGTCGAAGCCCTCGCGGCAGGCGCCGAGCTCAAGTCGGTTTACGAAGAGCTGTGCAAGTGCCTGGAAGGCGGGACGATGTTCCATGTGATCGCGAAGCGTTAGCATCACAGCGCGCGGATGTCGAAGCCCACGGACTGCTGTCCGTGGGCTTATTCCCGGGCGAAATGGCAGCGCACCAGATGCTCCGGCTGCGACGCGACGGGAGCAAGCTCTGGCATTTGCGTAACGCATTCGGCCGGTTTGCCCTTCGCGGCGTACAGCGGGCAGCGCGGATGAAACGGGCACCCGCCCGGCAGATGGATGGGCGAAGGGACCGAGTCGTCAGTCGCCTGCGCCAGGCGGGGCTTTCGCAGCCTGGGATTCGCGATTGGGATGGCTGAAAGCAAAACCTGCGTGTAAGGGTGCCGCGGGTTGCCGTACAGAGTTTCTGTCGGCGCCTGCTCGACGATTTTCCCCAAATACATGACGGCCACGGCGCTTGCGATGTGCCGCACGACGCCCAAGTCATGGCTGATCATCAAGTAACTCAGGCCGCGCGCCGCTTGCAGGTCTTGCAGCAGGTTGATGATCTGCGCGCGAATGCTGACATCCAAGGCGCTTGTGGGCTCGTCGCAGACGACAAATGCGGGCTTGAGGGCGATGGCGCGGGCCACGCCGATGCGTTGCCTCTGGCCTCCCGAGAACTCATGCGGGTATCGATTCATGACTTCAGGACGCAGGCCGACCTGCAACAGCAGCCGGGCGACCTCTTCCCGCAAGGCGCGTCCTCGGGCAATGTCATGCACTTGCAACGATTCCCCCACAATCTGTTGCACCGTCATGCGGGGATTGAGCGATCCATAGGGATCCTGAAACACGATCTGCATGCGGCGGCGTTTCTCGCGCAGGCGCCGGCGATCGAGGCGCAGCACGTCGTCCCCTTCGAATTCGACGACGCCGGAGGTGGGCGGAATGAGCTGCAATATCGTCCGCCCGACCGTCGTCTTGCCGCATCCGCTTTCGCCCACAAGGCCCAGCGTTTTGCCCGCTTCGAGCGAAAAGGTCACGCCATCCACCGCCTTCACATATTCGCGAACGCGCGAAAAAAGCCCGGCTCGAACCGGAAAGTGCTTCTTCAGATCGCGGACGACAAGCAGCGGATGTGTCATAGAACGTGAAATGATCTGCAAGTTTCCGGCGAGCGGGGCGGCGTCAGCCCTCCGATGCGCCATTTTTTAGTTCGACCACCGCCGCGCGCTCACGGGCAATTTCTTCATGCTTCCAGCAGGCGACAAAATGCTGGTCGCCGAACGGCAAGAGGGGCTGCTCGGCTGCGCACTGGGGCGCCGCCCAGCGGCACCGTTCGCGAAAGCGGCAACCATCGGGAAACTGCGTCGCGGCCGGAACCGAGCCTTCAATCGATTCCAAGCGGGATTTTTTCTGATCGATCCGCGGCAGGCTGGCAAAAAGCCCCAGCGTGTAAGGGTGCCGCGGGTGATCGAACACATCCTGCACCGGCCCTTTCTCGATGATTTTGCCGGCGTACATGACGGCCACGTCGTCGGCCAGCTCGGCGACGACGCCCAGGTCGTGGGTGATGAGCAAAATCGCCATGCCCTTTTCGGCCTGGATCGATTTGAGGAGCTGGAGAATTCGGGCCTGGATCGTCACGTCGACCGCGGTCGTGGGTTCATCGGCGATCAACAATTGCGGATTGCACGAGAGGGCCATGGCGATCATGGCCCGCTGCTTCATGCCGCCCGACATTTCATGCGGGTACTGATCGATGCGGCGCGCCGGATCGTTGACCTCGACGGCCCGCAGGCTGCGCAAGACTTCCTCCCGGATTTGCGACCGGGGCAGCTTGCGGTGCAAGGCGATCGCCTCGCCGATCTGGGCTCCGATCGTAAAAACCGGGTTGAGGCTCGTTCCCGGCTCCTGAAAAATCATGCCGATGCGCCCGCCGCGAAGGGCGCGCAATTCGGCCCGCGAAGATTTCAACAGATCGCGCCCGGCAAAATGAATCTCGCCCGAGATGAATTCTCCCGGCGGGCGCGGAATGAGCTGCAAGATCGAGAGGGCCGTCACCGTCTTGCCGCACCCGCTCTCGCCCACGACCGCCAGCGTCTTTCCCTGCTCGATCGAAAAGCTGACGCCGTCAACCGCCTTGGCGTCGCCGGCGTCGGTGTGAAAGTACGTGCGCAAATCGCGCACATCCAGCAGCGGCGGACCGTTCTCGAGCGGAGCCTGCAACACCGGCAAAGTCATGCGCTGAACAGCGGCGTCGACAAGTAGCGTTCGCCGGAGTCGGGAATCACGACGACCATCGTCTTCCCCTTGGCGTCGGGGCGAGCGGCCACCTTGAGCGCCGCGGCCATTGCCGCTCCGCCGCTGATGCCGCAGATGATGCCTTCTTCCTTCGCGATCCGCCTTCCCATCTCGAACGACTCGTCGTCGGTCACGGTCAGCACTTCGTCGATGATCGAGCGGTCGAGAATGTCGGGGACGAAACCGGCGCCGATGCCCTGAATCTTGTGCCGTCCGGGGGGCTTGCCGGAGAGCACGGCGCTCTCGGTCGGCTCGACGGCGACCGAGTGCAGCGGTTTTTTCTTCTCTTGCTCGAAGTATTTCGAGACGCCGGTGATCGTCCCCCCGGTTCCGACTCCGGAGATCAGGATATCGACCTTGCCGTCGGTGTCGTTCCAGATTTCGGGGCCGGTCGTATGGAAGTGAATCGCCGGATTGGCCGGGTTTTTGAACTGCTGGGGCATGAAATACTCCGGGTTCTTGGCCAGCTCGTCAGCCTTGCCGATCGCGCCGCGCATGCCCTCGGCCCCCGGAGTGAGAATGATCTCGGCGCCGAACGCTTTGAGCACCTGTCGCCGCTCCATCGACATGGTTTCGGGCATCGTCAACGTCAAGGGATAGCCCCTTGCCGCGCACACGAACGCCAGGGCGATGCCCGTGTTGCCGCTGGTCGGCTCGACGACCTTCATGCCGGGCTTGAGCTTGCCGGTTTTCTCGGCGTCCCAGATCATCGCCGCGCCGATCCGGCACTTGACGCTGTAGGCCGGATTGCGGCCTTCGATCTTGGCCAGCACGGTGGCGCCCAACCCTCGCGTGAGGTGGTTGATTTTGACGAGCGGCGTGCGGCCAATCGAATCGGCATTATCTTTGAAAACGGGCATCGCTCATAACTCCTGCGGAGGATGGTAATCCGGAAAACGCACCGGGGTCGGATTTGGTTCTTATTGTTCGCATTATGAAAAAAACCCGGCGAATCGGCAATGCTGAGCGGCATGGGCGTGCGCTATTCTCGGCGCTGACCGCATTTTTGGCACGAGGCCAGGGATTGGCTCACCGCATCAAGTGCGGTCGAGGCGCTTGCGACGATAGGGCTGCGGACCGGCCGCACGGGGCCGCGCCGCGTCAGAGCCGATCATTTGGGCGTCGCGATCGCTGGTCGCGGGCCGCTTGGCGCTCTGCGTCGCCGCCGGGCGCGGCGATCGATCTTTGGCCAACAGCGTCGTTTCGCGCAGGTCCTGCGGCGAATCGACTTCGTCCGAGAGATATTCGACGAAACGCCGGCTGGCGCGATTGAGAATCACCACGCGGCTGGCGGCGCGAGGCTGATGGATGGGCCGGATGATGCACACGATTTCGGCTTCCCCCGCCTGCTCCAGCGCTTCGTCGATGGCTCCCTCGTTCCCCGAGTCGGCATCGACCGTGCCGGGCGCTGCCTTCGGACTGCGCGGCTGCGTTTTTGTCGTGAAAACCTTTTCGCCCGGCTGCGTCGCGCTGGCGACTGGCTGGTCGTTTTTGAGCTCAAGAGCGACGGCTGCCTGTTGTTGATTCTCGCGAGCCGCGCTCCGGCTGTCGGCCAAAAGCGGCACTTTTTCGCCGGGCGTTACGGAACGGTAGAATTGCGGCAACTGGCATCGCTCGAGCAGAGCGTGAACGGCTTTGAGACCCACGTAGAGCCCCTCGTTGTAATGCGAATCGGCCCCCGAGCAGACGCCGATCAGACGGCCGTCTTTGGTGAACAGGCCTCCGCCCGAGCGTCCCTGCGCCGGCAAGCCGCTGACCTCGATGTTGTCGGCGCCAAGATAGCGATTGAGGGCGGTGATTTTCAGCGACTGCACGGTCGGCTTGTCTCCCGCGCTGCACCCGACCGTGACGACGGGCGAGCCCTTGAGAATCTTCGTTTCCGGCGGGGCCACGCGACAGCTCGGCAGAGCATCGACATTAACGATGATTAAGCCCACGTCGTCATCCAGGTCGTGATACAGCCGGCGGCCGACGACGGTTTGCACGCGGCCGCCCGTGAAGTAATCGACCTCGATCGTGGATTGTTTGTCCCAGTTGCGGAAGATATGTCCACAGGTGAGAATCGTCGTCCTGCCCACGCGGCTATCGATTACGGTCCCCGACCCGAAATTCTCACCCTGCGGGTCCTTCACCCGAATGCGCACGCTGGCCGCCAACGGATTGCCCTTTCCGGCAGGTCGCGATTCCTGCTTATCGTCATAATTGCCCCGAGGAATCGCCCCCTCGCTCAAGTCGCGCGGCGGCTCGTCTTTCTTTCCTCCGAAAAACGGCAGCTTGAATCCCGATTTGGCCGGAGCCGACGGCTCTAGTGCCGTGGTTTGCGTCTGGGCGGCCGGTTCTGTTTCGGATCGAGCCTTCAGCCGATTCGAATCGGCGGTTTGTTTGTCCCCGGTCGCAGCGACATCCTGATTTTGCGGAATTCGAGCGCACAGCTTTTTCAGCGCGTCTTCCGAAACCCGGCCTTGAATCCGAGCCTGCTCCTCTCCGTCGATGACGAGAACGAAAGTGGGGATTCGCTCGACGTGAAACTTGCGAGCCAGGTCGCGATGGGCGTCAAAATCGACTCTGCGAATGGGATATCCCAGCCGCTCCAGCCGCGAGACGATCGGGCTCATTTCCTGGCAGGGCCCGCACCAGGTGGCGGTGAAATCGAGCACCACTCCATCCAGATTGCCGCTCCATCCCAACAACGACACAAAAAGAAGCTTGAGCGGAACCATGCGAGGCCTCCATGCCGACGTTGTAAAACTCGTACCGGATGGATTGCAATATTTACAATCGACATCACCCAACTGCACATACCGCACGCTTTTGCGGCGAATCGAGGGGGCGAGCACTTCACGTGCCGCGAGATCGCAAAGCGCTGTGAGCTCGCGCAAATCGTCCGAGGGATGAAGATGCGTTCCGTACGAATGCCCATTCGCGGCTATTCGCGGAAGCGATACCCCACGCCGCGCACCGTTTCGATCTGCTCGGCCCGATCGCCCAGTTTCTGGCGCAGCGATTTGACGTGCACGTCGATCGTGCGTTCGAGCACAAGCGCATCGTCGCCCATGGCGGCTTCCATCAATTCATGCCGACTGAAGGCCCGGCCGGGCTGGCGAACGAGGGCCCATAGCAATCGAAATTCGGTCGGCGTCAAGTTGAGTTCATTCCCATCGACGCCGGCCCGGTGCTGGGCGCGGTCGATTTCGATTCCGCCGGCCGAGACCACGTCTCCATCGGTGGCGGGCGTCTTTTTCCGCCGCAAGAGGGCTTTGATCCGTTGAATCAGGGGTTTGATCTTGAAGGGCTTGGTGACGTAATCGTCGGCTCCCATCTGGAACCCGACGATTTCGTCGACTTCTTCGCTACGGGCGGTGAGCATGATGAGCGGAATGTCGCGGGTCCGCGAGCCTGATTTCAGCACGCGGCAGACTTCCAACCCCTCGATCACCGGCAGCATCAGATCGAGAACGATGAGGTCAGGCAGCGTGGTCTGCGCACGGCGAAGTCCATCCTGCCCGTCGGTGGCCGATTGGATTTCGAATCCTTCTTTGCGGAGGTTGTACGTCAGCACCTCGACGAGGGCCCGCTCATCCTCAATGATCAGGATCGTCGGCTTGGACATGAACTTATTGCTTCCAGAACTCCGCCCGGTGACGAATGATTTCCCCCTCGACGAGGTAGACCACGTCTTCGGCAATGTTGGTGGCATGGTCGGCCACGCGCTCGACGTGGCGCGACGCCGAAAACAATTGCAGCGCCGGCTCGATGAGATCGGGCGACCGCTTCATCATCTGCAAGAGTTCTTCGATGATTTCGCGGTTGAGAGCGTCGACGACGTCGTCTTGCCCGCACACCTCGCGCGCCAGGCGGCTGTCTTGCGCCACGAAGGCGTCGAGCGAGAGGCGCAGCATGTCGAGCGCCGCCTGGGCCATGTGGCTGAGCTTCTCAGGGACCAGAATCTCGGGCGCGCCGGCCAGGCCCGCCGCCCGTTCGGCGATGTTGACCGCCACGTCGGCCACGCGCTCCAGCTCCCAGGCGATCTTCATGACGGCCGCCACGCGCCGGAGATTGTCGGCCACCGGCTGATGCAGTGCCAGAATCTTGAGGCACTCTTCTTCGATGCGCACGTCCCAGCGGTCGATTTCGTCGTCGCGATCGACGATTTCCTGCGAGACGTCGACGTCGGGCCGCCCCAACTCGTCCACCGCCCGGTGCACCACTTCTTCGACGACGGCGCACATCGACATGATGTGCTGGTGGAGTGACTCCAGATCGCGGTTGAGATGAATCGACATTCCGTTCCCTGTCAACCGAAGCGCCCGGTGATGTAGTCTTCGGTCTGTTTTTGCCGGGGACGGGTGAACAACTGCGAAGTCTCGTCCATTTCGACCAGCCGGCCCTGATAGAAGAACGCCGTGAAATCGCTGATTCGAGCGGCTTGCTGCATGTTATGCGTCACAATGACGATGGTGTAACTGCGCTTGAGCTCGAAAATCAAGTCTTCTATGCGGGCCGTCGACGCCGGGTCGAGCGCCGAGGCGGGCTCGTCCATCAAGACGACCTCGGGATTGGTGGCCAGGGCCCGCGCGATGCACAGCCTTTGCTGCTGGCCTCCCGAAAGGTCGAGCGCGCTTTCGCGCAAGCGGTCTTTGACTTCGTGCCAGAGCGCGGCCCGCTCGAGGGCCTGCTCGACCACCGTGTCGAGCGCCGAGCGGCCCCAGACGCCTGCGATCCTGGGCCCGTAGGCAACATTCTCGTAAATCGACTTCGGAAACGGGTTCGATTTCTGAAACACCATTCCCACGCGCTTTCGCAGCGCCACCACATCGATCTGGGGATGATAGATGTCGGTTCCGTCGATGAGCACCTGTCCACTGATGCGGCGACCCTCGATGAGGTCGTTCATGCGGTTGAGGGTCCGCAAGAAGGTGCTCTTTCCGCAGCCGGAAGGTCCGATGAGGGCCGTGACGCACTTTTGCCGCACCAACATCGAAATGTCGAACAGCGCCTGCGTGGTCCCATAATGAAAGCACAAATGTCGGGCTTCGATTTTGGGAGTGGCGGGGACGGGCGCCGGCTCTTGCGCGGTCATGCGTCGTCGCTTGTTCGTCTGAACAATCTCGGAAAACGTTTCGAGCAGGGCGACCATTCCGCCTTCCTGGAAAGGGTATCGGTCGGCGTGGCAAAACAAAAGAGAGTTCGCCGAACGGGTACCACCTTAGCCCTCATTTATGAAGATTTCGTCAAGTGAACCATGAAGAAACGATGAAGACAAGGGCGACGGGGCGAATGAACGCAGTTCGCTCGGTGCCCGGAATTTGCGTAAACCAATCACATCGTCGTCAACTCGACCGAAAACGTGCTGCCTTTTCCCAGGCGGCTCGTGACCCAGACCGACCCTCCCAGAATCTGAACCAGGTGCTTGACGATCGAAAGGCCCAACCCGGTCCCCCCCAGCTCCCGCGACCGGGCGCGATCGACGCGATAAAAACGCTCGAAAATTCTCGTCAAATGAGCTTGCGGTATGCCGATCCCCGTGTCTTCGACATCGATCTGGCAGCGGCGATCGTTCACCCCCCACCGGATCGTGATGCTTCCCCCGGAGTTGGTGTACTTGATGGCGTTGTCGATCAGGTTGTCGAGAATCTGCTCGAGCGCCTCTTCGTCGGCCAGAACGCGAACTCCCTCGGGCGAGGACGTCGCCGTCAGCCGCATCTCTTTGCGCTCGGCGTTTTGCAAGTGACGGTGAATGCACAATTGCACGATTTCATCGAGTGCCACGGGATGCAATGCCGGCTGCCGCTCTTGCGATTCGATGCGCGTCAGCGCCAACAGATCGCGCACGAGTTTATCGAGCCGTTCGGTCTGTTCGTTGACCGTCTGCAGAAATTTGACGCGGTTCTCGACGTCTTCCAGGGCGCCATCCAATAATGTTTCGACGCAGGCCTTGATCGAAGCCAGGGGCGTCTTGAGTTCATGCGACGCATTGGCCACGAATTCCTGCCGCACTTGCTCCAACCGCCGCAACTGAGAGATATCGCTCGCCACGACGATGGCGCCCGCGGCCGTCGGCCCCGGCAGTCCGGCCACGCGCACCGACATCAATCGGGGGACGGGAGATTTCAGCTCCAATTCGCCCCCGACGGGCTGGCTCTGCGACAGTGCCAGCGCGACCCACTGTTGAAGTTGGGGGCTGCGAACCTGTTCCCAAAGCGGGCGGCCGGCCGCCGAGGCCTCTTGAATCGGAAACAATCGGCACGCCGCTTCGTTCACCAACAGCACGCGCTGGTCGCTGTCCACCGCGATGACCCCTTCAACCATGCTGTTGAGCACCGTTCGCAATTGATTGCGGCTGGCTTCCAGATCAGAAACGCGCGATTTGAGATACGCGCGGGTCTTGTCGAGCGACGCGGCGAGGTCTTCGATCTGGTACCCGCTCGCGGGCGAGACACGTTTGTCGAATTCCCCCGCTGACATCTGCCGCACGACGTCGCTGACCGACTTCAGCTTTTCTGAAATGCGACGCGCGCCGAGATAGGCGGCGACGGTCATGGAAAACAGCGCCACCGCGCTGCATCCCGCCAAGCCCCACAGCGCCGCCAGCGGGGGCACGTGAAACGCAAAGATCGAGAGCAAAGCGCCGGCCGCGGCCAGCGGCAGAAAAACAAGTGCGAACGAACCGACCTGGCTCCAATCATTCCGCAAGGAGGGCGACTTGATTTCGGGGTTCAGGTCTGGCATGATACCGATAATGTATATTTGTACACTATTCGACGCGGATGCCATTGTTCCGGCCGGGCCGGGCCACTGCCCCGGTGTACAGGGGAGCGTCTAAGGTTTCGAGATGACAGGGAATCGTGAGAATGCAAAAAGACAGATCGTTCGAGTGGTTTTGAAAGATGGCAGCGTCGTGTGCGATGGCGTCCAACTGGTTTATGCCGAGGCATTTGTGAGTACCTGGAACAGGCTGATTGACCGCACGGAGGCCAGCGCGTACATTCAACCTGTCCTTGAAATGATTCGCAAGCCGACGGGATAATTCGATGCTCAGCACGCTGTTCAGTCTCAGGGGTCGCGTGGCGCTGGTGACCGGGGGGAGCAAAGGCCTGGGAAAAGCCATGGCGCGCGGCTTCGTGGACGCCGGCGCCGAGGTGTTCATCACGAGCCGCCACGCGGAAGAGCTCGCCAACACGGCCGCCGAAATCGCCGGCGAGAATCCCTCGCGAGTCGCCTGGGCCGTCAGCGACCAGACGATTCGCTCTGATGCGGCACGCCTCGTCGACGCAGCCACCCAGCGCTTCGGCCGCATCGACATTCTTGTCAATAACGCGGGGAGCAACTTTCCGCAGAGCATCGATCAGGTTCAGGATGGCGATTGGGATCGAATCATCGAGTTGAATCTCAGCAGTTGTATGGCCCTCTCGCGAGCGGTCGCGCCGCAGATGAAAGAACGGGGCTGGGGACGCATCATCCACATTTCTTCGATTATGGGCCTGGCCTCGAAGACCGGGCGAAACGGCTACTCGGCGACCAAGGCCGGACTATTGGGCCTCGCGCGCGCCAGCGCCCTCGACCTCGGGCGTTTTGGGATCACGGTCAATTGCATCGCGCCGGGTCCCTTCCTCACCGACCTGCCCGGCAAATTGCTGTCGGCCGAAGAGAAAAAAGTGTTTGCCGATCGGACCGCTCTGGGCCGCTGGGGCGAGCCCGTCGAACTGGCCGGTCCGGCGTTGCTCTTGGCCAGCGACGCCGGCAGCTACATTACCGGCACGGTTTTGGTCGTGGATGGGGGGACGCTTTGCAACACGTTTTGATCGGCCGCCATGATCTACCTCGACAATAACGCGACGACCAGGCCTCTTCCTGAAGTCGTGGAGACCATGGCCCGGCACTGGCGCGACAGTTTCGCCAATCCGGGAAGCCGCCATGCCGCCGGTCGCCGCGCGAGGCAAGTGCTCGAAGCGGCGCGCGAGTCGATGGCCGCCATCCTGGGGGCCTACCCGGATGAAGTCATCTTCACCAGCGGCGGCACCGAATCGAACAACATGGCCGTTCTGGGCCTGGCCCGTCACGAAATGCCAACGGGGCTCCCAGGGACCATCGCTCTCACCGCCGGCGAGCATCCGGCCGTGCTCGAGGCGTGCCGTTTCCTCCAAAGCGAGGGTTGGCGCCTGGCAACGTTGCCCGTCGATTCCGAGGGCCTCGTGGTCATTCCCGCCGTTGCCGACGAATCGCTGTGGCGAAATCTCCGGCTGGTCACAGTGATTCTCGCGCACAATGAAACCGGAGTCGTTCAAGACATCGCCCCATTCGCCGAACAATGTCGAGAGCGCAAAGTCGCCTTGCATGTCGATGCCGTTCAGGCGGTCGGCAAGCTGCCCGTCGATTTTCATGCGCTCGGTGTTTCATCCCTCGCGCTGGGCGCGCACAAATTCTATGGGCCGCGCGGGATCGGCGCGCTTCTTTTGCGGCGGGGCGTCAAGCTCGTTCCCTCGTCGTTCGGCGGCCATCAGGAATCGGGGCGGCGTCCGGGAACCGAAGTCGTGCCTCTGATCGCGGGGATGGCGCGGGCCCTCGAGCTCTTCGACGCCGAACAGCAAACGCGAATTGCGCGGACCCGCGAGCTGCGCGATTTGCTCGAAAAGAAGCTGGCCGCGCTGTGCCCTCCGGTGGTTTTGAACGGCTCGCGCGATCGTCGGCTTCCCAATACCCTGAATCTCGCCTTTCCAGGCGCCGATGGCGAGGCGCTTTTGGTGGCGCTCGACCTGGCAGGCATCGCCTGTTCGCTCGGCAGCACCTGCGCCAGCGGATCGGCCGAGCCCGCCCCCGTTTTGCTGGCCATGAATCGCCCGCGAGAAGTCTGGCATTCGTCGGTGCGCTTCAGCGTCGGCATCGAGACGACGGCCGATGAAATCGAGTCCGCCGCCCGGTCGATCGCCGAAATCGTTTGCCGCCTGCGCTCAGCGCGAACCGATTCGAAATGAATCGGTTCCGCTTTCGGCCGGATCGCCGGGCGGCGCCGCAAGGGCGGCCAGCGCTGCGAGGTCGGCGTGCAGCATGCGAAATAATAAGAACGCGGTTGCCAGGCCCGCCACGCCACCCGATGCCAGAATCGCCAGCGCAAAGTGCGCCTTCGAGCCGACCAGCGAAAGAATGGCGACCGACAGCATGGGGACTGATGCCGCCAGCAAGAGGTACAACCAGCTTGCGCGTCCCAGCCGCCCCAGCGCTTGGAAATCTTCACGGGTCATCGTTTCCATCCGCACGAGCGCCGGATAAAAACTGCACACCGACAGGCACGAGATGCCGAGGAAAGGGTAAGCGCCGGCGATCAATCCACACAGCGCGAGAGAAGCGACGAAGTGCAGATAAGCCGAGGCCGGCACAGAACCGACCCCCAGCCGGATTGCCATCGGATAGGCCGGGGCCGCGGCCAGCCACAGCGCAATGCTGATCCAGGCGGCAAAGTGCCCCAGCCGCAAGCAGCGCTGCCTCAGCTTCTGAAGCTCGATTGCCGTCATCGTGGCAATCCGCGGCGCATCGCCCACGGCCCGCGTAACGGGCCGGCTGAGCGCCAGGGCCAGCCCCAGGCCGAGCGGAAAAGCAATGGAATTGATGACGATCTGCGTCGTCCAAAAGACGTCCCGCGCACGATCGAGATGCTCGACGATTTCCAGCGAGTTGTAGAAGTAGTTGAAAACGGCGGCAAGCGCATTGGGCAAAATCGCGGCGACGACAATGCCTACGGTCGGAAACCGCCGGGCGACCCGGCGCCAGTTTCGCGCCGGGGGCGCTAACAATCGTTGCGCCGCCGGTTTGAGACACAGCTCCAGGCTGCGGGCCAGCTCGGCGCCGCTCGCGAAACGCCGCTCTCGATCGGAATCGAGGCACTTGGCGAGAATGCGTTCCAGTCCCGGCGGCCAGCGCCGCGATGCCTGGGCGAGCGATGCGCGGTCGATTCCGGCCTGCCGGCGCGTCACCATTTCGCTCAGCAATTCAGGCCAGTTTCCGATGGCCTCGATATCGGGAAAGGGCCTCGTACCGGTCAAAAGCTCCCACAATAGAACGCCCAGTGAATACAAGTCGCTGCGGCCGTCGAGGCTTTCGGGAAGACGCTCGTGCGCGGGGTTTCCGGCCTCGAGCTGCTCGGGCGACATATAGGCGAGGCTTCCGCCGAAATAGGCGGCCGGCGATGCGCCCGCGAGTTTCGAGCTGAAGCTGATGTTGAAGTCGGCCAGTTTCGGAGAACCATCGGCAGACACCAGCACGTTGGCCGGTTTGATGTCCCGATGCAGCACGCCATGACGATGAGCATAATCGAGCGCGCGGGCCAGTCGCGCGCCCAGCCAGCACACGACCTCGGCCCACGGCGCCTCGGCGAACCGCTCGCGCAAGGGAGCGTCGCTGGGTCTCGATTCGCCGCGCTGCACGAGGGAGTCGTCGACTGCCTCAAACAGCGCCTGGCCGGTGCGCTCGGATTCGGGCGTGCGCCGCACGGACTCGACGACTGCCTGCAGCGTGCCGCCGGCGACGTACTGCATATACAAAAGTCGCAAGCCGCGGTCGGGGAGCAAGCGTTGATCGTAAACGCGCACGATGTGTTCGTGATCGAACTGGGCCAGCGTCTGCGGTTCCTGGCTGCGATCGGCCGAAACTTTCAGAGCCACCAGCCGCTGCATGGATTTCTGCCTGGCCAGGAAGACGCTGGCAAACGCCCCTTTCCCCAATTGAGTGAGCAGATCGAAGTCATCGAGCTGCTCGCCGGGCTGAACTTCGGCCAGCGCCAATGCCGATCGTGGCCCGATCATTGCCGTCGAGACATTCGCCGCGTGCAGCCCCAGCAATCGCGCGAGCTCGCGAGCGCAGCCGGGAAATCGTCGCGCGTACTCTTCCATCGCAACGGCATCTCCCGCCGCCGCGCGAATGTGGTATTCCTCATACACCAGGTCGGGCGGCGGGCGCTCGGCCAACTCCGGAAATTCGCCGAAGTAGTCTTCCAACAGCCTGGGAGTCTTCCGGCGCCAGCGATACTCGAGATCGACTTTAACGAGCTCGATCAATGTCAGCCGGTGGGCCGCCGGTTCGTCGCGCGCCAAAAACTCGCGCAGATTCGGCGGCTGGGCGGCCGATTCCCAGGCCTCGATGAACGCCTCGACCTGCGCCGAGAGGATCGTCCAGGTGCTCGCCGCCTGTTGGGACGATTGGCCAGGCGTCTGCACTTTCTTATTTGTTGGCTGGCCTTGTACCATGTGTCACTGTCAATGTACTGAAGCACGCCAGGATTGTCGCGTGGACCTCTCGAACGCACCGCTGATCGAGCGAATCCGCCGCGGCGACTCGGCCGCGCTGGCAGACTACATTCAGGAAAGGCGTCTGCAACTTCTGGCGTACATCTCGCGCCATCTCGGCGCGGCGCTGCGAGCCAGAATCGAGGCCGACGACGTCTTCCAGGAGCTGACTCTCGAGGCGCTGCGACGAATTGCCGAGCTGCAAAGGACCGAGCGCGACCCATTCGGCTGGCTCTGCGAAATCGCCGAGCAGCGGCTGATCGACGCGCATCGGCGTCTGTTCGGCGCGCAGAAGCGCTCGGCCGATCGGGAAGTGAGTCTGGGCAGCCCGGGCGACGACACCCGGCACTCGCCGCTGGTCAACCTGCTCGTGGCCAGCATGACAACCCCGAGCGAAGCGTTTTCGCGCGACCAGCGGGAAATTGCACTGGCCGAGGCCCTGGCTCGGCTGCCGGAAGAGAGTCGCGAAGCGCTTCGAATGCGGTACGTCGAAGGCCTCGCGACCAAGGAAATCGCCGGCCGGATGGGCAAATCGGACGGGGCCGTTCGCGTGCTGCTGACGCGATCGCTCAACCGCTTGCAATCGGTGATCGAGGGATAGCCGATTTTCCCTGTAACATTTTCAGTCGTTCTGCGCTGTCGCTGATTGTGGGGCAAACAAGTTCACTCAATCAGACAGGAGAACGATCATGAACGCGATGCACACAATCAGGGTTTGGGCGGGATGTTCGATTCTGGTGGCGGTTTGCCAAACCGCGTCATATGCCGGGGGCTTTGGGGCCGGCGGTGCAATTCACACCTCCGGGGGCCCAGGCTTGGGCGTCCACGCCGGCGCGATGCAATCGAACTTCAACAGTCAATTCAAACTGAGCCAGCCGGTGGGCCCTCACATTACGAATCCCGGTTTGAGCACAGTCAAGACGAATTCCTCTCCGCTGAAGACGCCGGCCGGGACGGTCAAGCCCACCGGGACCAGCGCCACTGGAATCAGTTTCCAAAGCAAAGTTTCCACAAAAGTCGGGCCGATTGTAAACACGACGCCAACGAAAAATTCCGGCGGGATTACGTTCAAGGACAAGGCATCCGCGAAAATCGGGCCGATCGGAACGGGAACTCCGTCGAAACCGCCGGCTCCCGGGACCGGCAGCAAACCCGGCAGCGGATCGGGCGCCTCGAAGGTGAAGCACGATCACGATGGGTTCCCGTTCTGGCTCTGGTTCAGCCCTGCCTTTTATGGCAACGGTTTCGGAGGCTGGGGATATGGCAGCGGGTACGGTGGCGCATACGCTGCCGCGCCGGTCTACAACGATATCGTGATCTCGAATCCGGTCCCCGCCGATCAGCCCGCGAGCGCAGCTCCTTCGCAATCGGCGAGTGCCTCGACCTCCCATCAGCGGATCACGCTCAAGCTGGGACAGTCTTACACAATCGCCAACGACAATTTCGGTGAAAATGCCGGGCGATTGTCGCTTCAACTCAATGGCTTGACTCTGCCGCTCCGCGTGGACGACTGGAGCTCCGAACAAGTCTCCTTTACGCTTCCCTCCCTGGGACTTGCCCAGGCCTCCGAAGGAGTCTTTCAAATTGCCAAGGCCGACCACAGCCTGGCTCGAACCGCAGACGTGACGGTCATCGCGGCCGATGCAGCTCAGTGATCCCGAGCGGCATTCTCAGTCAAACAATCAATTCTTGATCTTAAAAGCACTCCGGTTGCCGCGCGGCACCGAGTGCTTTTTTTTTTCAGCTAGATCAATTCTCTGATCGGACTGGCGGCGTCGGGCAAAAGATACTGCGGTCGCCCGGATTGGTCGATGAGCTGAGTCTGCGGATCAATGCCCAACACGTGGAACACCGTCGCCATCAGTTCTCTCGGGTGAATGGGCGTCGACTTGGGAACCTCGGCCTTGGCCGTCGATTCGCCCACGACCTGTCCCATCTTGAGACCGCCGCCGGCCAGGGCCAGCGTGCAGAGCGGTCCCCAATGATCTCGCCCCGCGACCTGGTTGATGCGGGGAGTGCGCCCGAATTCGCCGGTGATCACCAGCAGGATCTTCTCGGACAGGCCGCGCTGCTTGACATCCTCCAGGAACGTCGCCACGACATGATCGAGCGGAGGGCAGGCTTGTCTGAGCTGCGGCTCGATTTTCTCGTGCATGTCCCAACTCTGATAGGAGTTGGCGTAATGCATCGTCACGAATCCCACGCCCGCCTCGCACAGCCGCCGCGCCAGCATCAACCGGTCGCCGAGGTTCGTCCCGGCGGCGTTGTACTTGTCTCGCAGGCGGGGGTCTTCGCGCGTGAGGTCGAACGCTTCTTTCGCCCGACCGAGAATCAGGTCGAAGGCCTGCAGCTCGAACTGATTGAGGCCGGCCATTTGCCCGGTGCGGTCGACAGTCCGGTTCAGTCGATCGACCCGTCCCAGCAGCGAGCGACGATCTCCCAGCCGGTTGAGATCGACATTCACGTTCATGTTGTTGCGGGCTTCTCCGCCCACGTCGAACGGCGCACAAGCAGACCCGAGCCACGTCGGCCCGTCGGCATAAAGGCCGTCGAGGCGAACGTACGTCGGAATTCCCGACTCGGGGTTGTTCGTGCCGCGAACTCTGGCGGCGATGGAACCGAACGACGGTTTGATGGGGGGCATTCCGGCATCGGCCGGCGGATGATCGATGCCCGTCATCACAAAATGCGTGCCCCCCGCGTGCCCCGAATTGCCATGCGCGAATGACCGTATGAACGCCAGTTGATCGGCTTGCTGGGCCATCTTGGGAAATAGCCCGCCGATCTCGATGCCGGGGACGTTGGTTTTGACGTCTCCCACGCAACTGCGGAACTCAACCGGGGCCTCGGATTTGGGATCGAACGTCTCGATATGCGTGGCGCCGCCGCCCAGCCAGATCCAGACGATCGACGTGTCTTTGCGAAATCGGCTCGCCGAGTCGGCCTGCGCACGTGCGCGCAGCAGCCCCGGCAATCCCAGGCCGGTCAATCCCAACGTCCCGATTTTCAGGAAGTCGCGACGGTTCGATCCTTCGCAGTCGCTGGCCAGCCTATTTCCCCAAAGATTGAGCATGGCAATTTCCTTTCGGCAAGTGTAGCCTGGTTTCTCCGAAACCCGCGTTATCTTTCAATTCCTACGACTCGCAACGCATCATCGAATCAACAGGCTCAAATCTAACCCAAACCCAGTCTTCAGTCAATAGACATATAAGCACTTGATAATGCGTTATCGTCTTCGCAAGCGGTTCAAAAACCCGGACAAATCCGCAGGCAGCGGCACCGCGAAGCTTAATTTTTCGGCGGTAATCGGGTGCTGAAAGGCCAGTTCCGCAGCATGCAAGGCCAATCTGGGGGCTCCGCTCTCGTCTGCGATCGGTTTGCCGGGATATGGCCCTCGATAGACTTTATCGCCACATAAGGGGTGCCCAGCTTCAGAAAGATGTATCCGTATCTGGTGAGTTCGGCCCGTTTCGAGCCGGCATTCGACTATCGTGTACCCAGGCAATTTTTCGATTGGTTTGACGTGGGTCACCGCCATCTTGCCCAGTTTGGGGTGCCGCGTGCTCCCCCGGCGACCGTCGCCTCGATCGGGAACCAGCCGCGACTCGAACGTAGCCTGTGAAACGTCGCCCAACGCCACCGCAAGGTAAACCCGGTGCAGGCTATGCGCGCGAAATTGCGTGCCCAAGATGCGTTCGGCGTCGACTGTGCGGGCGAAGATCATGAGCCCGCTCGTTTCGCGGTCGATGCGATGGACGGCTCGTAACCTGCGCACAGGTCCAGGCCGCGCCGCGGGCTGCTTTTTATCTGCCTGACGTCCAGTGCGACGCGATCCGGAATTGCGGTGCGACTGACGTTCCTTTTTTTCGATAATTCGAGGGAGCAATTCATCGAGCGTTGGTTGAAGCTGGCGACGGCGCTTGGGCCAGTTGCGCTCTTCCGGATGTCGTAAAGTCGTCATCCCCGCCGGCTTTTCGACGACAACCAGGTGCGCATCGAGAAACCGAATACGAACATCGGCCTCCTTGGGAGGCACTGCGGCCGGATGCTCGAGTATCTTCACGACTTCCTGGTCTTTGAGCCGGCGACCCTCGTCAAGACACAGGTTTCCGCTGACGGTGACATGCCGCGACGAAAGGAGCCGCCGCACGTCCGACCACGATTTTCCAGGCAACCAATGTCTGAGCGCAGCCGCGACTGTCAGGTTGACCTGCCCCGGTTCGACGCGAAACATCCGCGAATCTTTTTCGCCCATGCCTGGTCATGAATATCAAAAGCGTTCGCGCCGGGAAAGCGGCCGCGGCGCTTGCGACCGCAATGGCCTTTGGCCAAGGGAAACCTGATCTTGCCGAGTGGGGCGGTTTGGGGTACTTTCCGCCCCCGCCGCGTTGCCGGCTGCCGATCGCATCTCGTGCGACGACTCAATTTCGTGCGTCATGTCTTTATCCTTCCAAGGGCGTGGCAAGTAATACCAAGGACGTTGTCGATGGGGCGTTGGCATTGCACTCTGGCCGGGCTGATGGCACTGGCGGCCGTGAGCAGCGGTTGCGCCGCCAACCGTCCGGGCAACCCTTTCGCAAATATGGGGGGAAAATCGACGCCGCGTTTGGGCAAGAAGTCAGCGGCCGATGATCCTCAGTTGGCCGATCAGAAGAGCACAGCGGCCGACCGCGGCACGAATGCGACCAGCAGCGGATCGAAAGCTCCGACGGATGGCGACCCGTCGCGCGGCGATCCTCCTGCGATTCGCGGCGCGCAAACGGATGGTCACGATGCCGTCACGATGGCCTACATTGAAAGCGAACTGCGCGACGCCACGCCCGAAGAACGTGCAGCCCAACTGAACGGCTTGCGAGGATTGCATCCGCAGGCCGTTCGCCAGATCCTCCGCAGCCGGCGCATGGCCATCAATTACCGTGCCGGGCAAGAGATGGCGGCGAATCGCAACCCGGCGACGATACGCGACGGCACCGTTCAGCCGGCCGTCGCCGAGAAAATGCAGATCGCTTCGCGAGGAACGAAGCGCGCCAATACGACGGAGGGACTGGGAACAGCCAGCGCCTGGTCGCGTCAACCCGGTGATGGCGGCCGAGCGAGTCCGAATGCGATCGCCGACGGCGAGAACACGAGCTGGTCGCAGAACGGCGCCGGCCCGCCACAAGTCGCGGGTCAGCCTCCGGTGGGACACAATTCGGCCTATCGCGTCGATCCTGAAGTGCAAAATGCGGCCGTGACGGGCTATTCCGGCGCGCCAACCGCTTCGGGTCCGCCGCCCGGACCCAGCATAGGCACTCGACAGCTCACGGGGGGACAATTCCAGGTTGCGCAGGCGGGAGGGCCGCCGCCGGCCGGTGTATCGCGAGGCTCGGGAGTCAAGGCGGCCGTCGCGGTCGGAGCCCCGATGAGCACGGCGACAAGTTCGCAAGCCGCCAACAGCGCGGCGGCGACGATACCGGCTGGAGAAGGCGCCGCTCGCGATTATCTTTTGCGGCTGATTTCGGCCACTGAAGCCGAAGCCTACGAAATCCAACCCGGGGAGTCGCCGTCCGAGAAGCAATCCTACATCGAAAAGCAGGTGCATTTGCGAATGCTGTACTTGATGTCCGGGCAACAAGAGAGAGCTTTGCAGGCAATTCCCGGGCTGGAACCGGCCGATCAGGAATTCTGGCAGCAGACATTCTGGGGGCTGACTAACTATTTCGACGTGAATTCGATTCCCTCATCGGCAGACCGGGCGGCGCAGACCGTAACGCAGATGACGAACGCCGTTTTGCGGTTGCAGGAAAAAGCCAACCTCGAGCTGCGGAACGTCACGTTCTGCCACAAGATTTCGAGCTTCGGGAACTACGAGAAGTTTTCACGCGATGAATTCAGCCCCGGGCAGGAAGTGCTGCTCTATGCCGATGTCGCCAACATTCACAGCGAGCCGATTCCGGACGGCAAGTTCCGCACAAGCCTCAAATCGACGCTTGAAATCTACCGGCATGGGCCGCAGGGCGAACTGCTCGAGCGAATCGACCTTCCCGAGACGGTCGATATCTGCCGCACGCACCGCCGCGACTACTTCCACAGCTACCAATTCACCATTCCGACGAAACTGGCGCTGGGCCCGCATGTGCTCAAGTTGTCGGTCGAGGACCAGCTCAGCCGCCGCGTGGGAACATACACGCTCAATTTCATGGTGAAGTAACGGCTTAAGCCAGTTCCGATAGATTTCGGAACAGCGCGAGCGATTCGGGGTTCGCCAGCGCTTCCTGGTTTTTGACCGGCCGGCCGTGAATCATATCGCGAACGGCCAATTCCACGATCTTGCCGCTCTTGGTGCGGGGAATATCGGCCACCGCCACGATTTTTGCGGGGACGTGACGCGGGGTCGCATTCCGGCGAATCTGATCTTTGATCCGCTTGACCAACAGTTCGTCGAGCGCGACGTTCGGACGCAGCTTGACGAACAGGACGACTCGAACGTCATTTTGCCAGTCTTGTGCCACCACGACGCTTTCCAGCACTTCGCCGATTTGCTCGACCTGGCGATAGATTTCGGCCGTCCCGATTCGCACGCCGCCGGGATTGAGCACGGCGTCGCTGCGGCCGTAAATAACGAGGCCATCGTGCTCGGTCAGCTCGGCGAAATCGCCATGATGCCACACTCCGGGGAAGCGCTCGAAATAGGCGCGGCGATAGGCGCTTCCCTCGGGATCACGCCAGAAACCGACGGGCATCGACGGGAATGGGGCCGTGCAAACGAGCTCCCCCTTCTCTCCGACAATCGGCCTCCCGGCTTCGTCGTAGACCAGCACTCTCATCCCCAGTCCCCGAGTCTGCAATTCTCCGCGGTACACCGGCGCGATGGGGTTTCCCAGCGCGAAGCACGAGCACAGGTCGGTTCCCCCCGAGATGCTGGCCAGGCAAACATCCTGCTTGATGTTTTCATAGACGTAATCAAAGGATTCGCCGCTCAAGGGCGAGCCGGTCGATAAAATCGCGCGCAGGGAGCTCAAATCGTGCGTGACGCGCGGTTCGAGGCCCAGCTTGGCAATCGAAGAGAGATACCGGGCGCTGGTCCCAAAAACCGTCATGCGCTCGGATTGCGCCATGTCAAACAGAATCTCCGGCCGCGGGGACACCGGCGAACCATCATAAAGCATCAGCTCGCAGCCGGCGGCCAGGCCGCTCACCAGCCAATTCCACATCATCCAGCCGCAGGTGGTGAAGAAGAACAACCGGTCGTCGCGCTTGAGATCGCAATGCAATAGATGCTCTTTCAAGTGCTGCAACAAAATGCCGCCGGCTGCGTGCACTATGCACTTGGGCGGACCCGTCGTGCCGGACGAATAGAGAATATACAGCGGATGATCGAACGGCAATTGGGCGAACGCCGTCTCGCCCGGCGATGAAGCGCCTACCAGATCGGACCAGAGTCGGGCGCGATCGAACCCGGTTAGATCGGGCGATTCGCGCACATACGGAATGATGACGATTCTCTCGAGCGTCGGCAGTTGCTTCGCGACCGCGCGAACCCGTTCGAGAGAATCGAATTCCCGGCCGTCATAAATGTAGCCATCAGCCGCGAACAGGATTTTGGGTTCGATCTGGCCGAACCGGTCGAGAATCCCCTGCACGCCGAAGTCAGGCGAACATGACGACCAGGTGGCGCCCAGGCTGGCCGCCGCCAGCATGGCCACCACCGTCTCAGGCAAATTCGGCACGAACGCGGCCACGCGGTCTCCGGCCTGCACGCCCCAGGCGCGCAGTGCCGCGGCGACTTGCGACACTTGGGCGTTAAGCTCGGCATAGGTGACTGCTCGCTGGAATCCGCGCTCGTTCCAGAACACCAGCGCAGCACGCCGGTCGTCGCGAAAGCGCAGCAGGTTTTCGGCATAGTTGAGCCGCGCGCCGGGAAACCAGCGCGCGCCGGGCATGCGGTCGAAATCGACGACCACGTCGTCCCACGTGCGGCTGGCGATGACCCCTGCGAACTGCCAGACCGTCTGCCAAAAGGCGGCGGGGTTTTCGATCGACCACTCGTACAACGCAGGGTAGCCCTCGATGTCAACCTTCCAGCGGTCGCGCACAACGCGCAACAAGGCAGTCATATTTGCCTTTTCGATGGCGCCGGCGGAGGGTCTCCAGAGCGGTTCGGTCATGGATCGCGTGTCATGATCACGTTTTAGCGCTATTTGCGATGTTTCCATTCCTTGGTGAAACCATGACCGATCCGAAGGCCAATGGCAAGGTCTGCAACTCAATCTTCGGCGCCGCTCGTGCCGCTGGCCGCCGATCCAGCCGGGAGCAGCCGGCCGGTTACTTCGCCGAAGCCGACGCGGTAGCCGTTCCCCTGGCACCAGCCGGTCATCGTCACCCGATCGCCATCGTCAAGATAGGCGCGCGTTTGTCCGCCGGCGAGCACGAGGGGTTTGCGCCCCGCCGATGTAAGTTCCAGCAGGCAGCCTCGCGAATCGGGCGTCGGGCCGCTGATCGTCCCCGTCGCCAACAGGTCTCCTGTTCGCAAATTGCAGCCGTTGCTCGTGTGATGGGCAATCTGCTGGCAGAAATTCCAGTACAGGTGCCGCAGATTCGAGGCACAAACTCGAGTCGGTTCATGACCACCGCCCGGTTCCAGCCACACTTCGAGCCGGATGTCATAGGCCTCGTTGCGCTGTGTGAACAGGTAGGGAAGCGGGGGCGGGTCCTGATGCGGTCCGGCCGCGCGAAACGGCTCCAGCGCTTCCAGCGGAACCACCCAAGGCGAGATCGACGTGCCGAAGTTTTTTGCCAGGAACGGCCCCAGCGGCACGTATTCCCATTTCTGGATGTCGCGCGCACTCCAATCGTTCACCAGCACCAGGCCGAAAATGTGCTCGGCGGCGCGTCCGACTGGAATCGCTTCACCGATCGCATTTCCCGGCCCAATGAAAATCCCCATCTCGAGTTCAAAATCGACCGCGCGGCTGGGACCGAACGAGGGGGCCGCCGCATTGTCGGCTTTCGTCTGTCCGCAGGGTCGGCAAAGATCGGCGCCGCTCACGACGATCGAGCTGGCTCGGCCGTGATAGGCCACGGGCAAGTGCAACCAATTCGGCATGAGCGCATTTTCTGGGCCGCGCAGCATGGCGCCGACGTTGGTCGCATGTTCGCGCGACGAATAAAAGTCGGTGTAGTCGCCGATCTCGACAGGCAAGAGCATTTCCGCGTCGGCCATCGGCACCAGCGCCTCGCGCCTAAGCAGCGCATCGTCGCGAAGACGAGGCTCGTCATGTCTTAAGAGCTGACTCAGAGACTGCCGGACTTCGCGCCACACATCGCGCCCGCACGACATGAATACGTTGAGCGAGGTGCGATTGAACAGATTTCGGGCGCCACCGGCGGCGTCCGGCACATTCAACAACATCCGGCGCTCGAGAACCGAAAGATCGACGATCGTTTCGCCGATGGCCACGCCCACGCGCGGCGGTCCGCCGGCATGAGGGCGAAATACCCCAAAGGGCAGGTTCTGAATCGGAAAGT
>DATGKC010000580.1:0-4478 GCA_035294845.1 Planctomycetaceae bacterium
CTGCCCCCCGACGATCCGGCCGCGCACGAATTCATGCACTGGGCCTACGGCCGGCGGGGCTACAAACATTGGCACGAATTCGGCGACCAGTTCTCGGTCGACAACCCGCACTGGCTGGAACCATTCGGATTGTCGCAGGAATTCGTGGAAGCCAGCACGGGAAGGCCTCTGGTGATGCCGGAAGTGAAGATCACGATGGAGGACATGATCGACCTGGCCTACATCCATGTCCGCGACTACCAGACGCAAATCGAAAACCTGTACTCCGCCGCGCTGGCGCTGACGGCGCAGCGGTTCGCATTTGACGTGCAATTCACCGGCCTGGGGATCGGCACGCGACCCACGACCACCACGACGTACACCGACATTCCCAGCACGTCGGATGCGGTCAACATCAACTCGAACGTCGGCGTGACGCAGCTTCTCCCGACCGGCGCGCAGTGGCTGGTGCAGTTGGCCAACAATACGCTGTGGCTGTTCGCCAGCGGCAATAAAACCGACTCCACCGCCTCGACGCTGACTTATTCGTTGGTGCAGCCACTTTTGGCCAACGGAGGCCGCCGATTCGTCATGGAGAACCTCACGCAGGCCGAGCGCAATCTGTTGTATGCAGTGCGCGACCTGCAGCGATATCGGATGGGGTTCTTCACAAGCATCGTCGCCGGCGGATTTACGGCCGGCATTGCGACCGGGCAGCCGGGCGTATTCCTCGGCGGCCCGACGATTCCCACGCCTGTCCCGCAGATTGGCAGCGGCGGAAACGGCGGATATCTCGCGCTGCTGCAGAATTATCAGTCCATCGCCAACACCGAATTCCAAATCCGGCAGATCCGCGACCAACTTGACCGGCTCAGAGCACAGGCGGCCGAACGACCCGATCAATTCAGTCAACCGTTGGCCGCATTGCCTGCGGGGGTCGTCATCCCCGATGTGCTGGCCGATCGAATCGCATATGACGCGGCGCAGCAGCAGCTCAATTTGCGTGGCCAGCTCACCGACTTGGAAGTCAATCTGCTGCTGGAGCAGAGCAATGATCCGGCATTTCAAAAGGCCGTCATCGACCTTCACGACAGTTCAAACATCCTGACGACAACCCAGAGCATCGTGCAGCTCGAAACTCAACTGGCGCAAACTGTGCAGACTCTGCGCGCCGCGAAAGTAACCTATTTCAATGGGTTCGACAATTTGAAATTGTGGCTCGGCTTGCCTGTCGATATGCCGGTGTCAATAGATACGTCGATGCTCAAGCCGTTCGAAATTGTCGATCAACGCCTGATCCGGCTGCAAGACCGATTGAACGCCTTCATCCTGGAACCGCCTCCGGTTAGCGAAGAGCACCCCGACGCCGCCGCGATGCAGCGCGTTTACGATCTCATGAGGCAGTTCAATGCGGACGAACCCGATCTCGCCATCATGCGCGCGCTGGTCGACGAAATGTCGATCATCCGCGATGACCTGAAGCGCGACGGCCTGGACGTGACCGAAGACGACTTCCGGCGGGCGACAGAGCACCGTGCGAATACGACCCCGTTCCAGAACGACTTTCCAATTCAAACCCGGCGCGATCCGAAACGAGATGAACGTCTCAAAGAGACATTGTTGGCCGAATTCCGCGAATCAGAAGCGCAACTGGATAAGCTTAAGCAGGAACTGGCAATGCCCGATCTCGACACCGACGCGCTGCGAAAGGCGCTCGGCACATTGGCCGACTTGCGCGAAGACTTTGTCAGAATCTCGCAGAACTTTACTGTCATTCAGGTCAACCTTCGCGTCGATTTGATCGACCTGAATCCTTGGGACATGTCGATGGAGGACGCGGTGGCGACGGGGCTGGCGAACCGGCTTGATTTGATGAACGCGCGGGCCACCGTCATGGATTTGCGGCGCAAGGTTGAAGTTGCCGCCAATCAGCTTCTGGCTATGGTCAACGTCATCGCGACGGGCAACATCCAGACGCTGCCGCTTGGGTCGGGCAATGAAAACCCGTTCGACTTCCGCGGGAAAGACAGCAGCTTCCAGGTCGGCTTGCAGTTCACCACGCCCATTCAATTGGTGAACCAGCGCAACGCCTATCGAGCCGCCCTCATCGGCTACCAGCAGGGTCGGCGCAACTATCAGCGCACGGAAGACCAGGTGAAATTGGACATCCGCCAGCGCGTGCGTTTTCTCGACCAGACACGCCGCAACTTTGAAACGATCCGCGATCAGATCCGAGGTGCAATGGCCCAGTTTGATATTGCCGCTGAGCAAACTGCTGCCCCGGCCGCCCCGGGCGCCCCGGCAGGCGCCGGGCAGCCACAGGGATTGCAAATCCTACAAGCCGTAAACTCTGTGCTGCAAGCTCAAAACAACTTGATTACCCAATGGGTAGGGTTCGAAGCATTTCGGCTTGACGTCTATAACTTCATGGGAATCATGGAGATCGACAAGGAAGGCTATTGGACCGATGAATTCTATCAGGCGCGGGCCCGCATCCATCGTGCGAATCCGAATCGCCTGTATCCGCCGGTCCAGGGGCAATACGCCGAGCCGCCGGCGGCGCCGCCGGCCAATTCGCAGCAGCTCAACGACGAGACTTACGCCCAGCGCACCCTTCCCAAAGCGGCTCCCGCAAAGCCGCCGGCGCCCTCTCCTGCGGAGTCTCAGGAACCTCCCGGCCGCATCCGCCTGGCATCGGCTGAAGCCCCCGCGGCGCCGGCCAAATCAAACCCCGCGCCGCTCATCAAAACGATCCCTGCGCCGCCCGCGAAACCCATCCCTGCGCCGCTGGCCACGGCGATCACCGCACCGCCCGCCAAAACGACTCCCGCGCCTCGCGCCGCGGAACCGGCAAAACGCAAGAAAAGGCAGCCGCCGACCGTTCATTCCAAGCAGGCAACCCCAGTGAATCCCGATGAAGGGGGCCGCGCGCAGGTGCAGTGAGCGAATTGCGCCGGTTCACCCCGACCGTAATGACCCGTGATCTATTGCGACTTGAGGATCTGTTCCAGCCGATTTCCAGCGGCTTTCTTCTCGAGGATTTGCCAGGCCTTTTCGGCGATCACGCTTCCCGCTTCGACGGGAAGCAGCCCTCCGGCATAGATATTCGAGATCACGGTGTATTCGAAGCGAATGCCGTCGCGACCGCTGAAGCGGTCGGCGCCGTCGCGCGGCGGTTCGCCTTCGAGTTGATAGGCCATGTAGGCCGACAGGCTGCGCGAGGCCAACGCATCGCCACCGGGACGCTCGCCGATCAAGAGAATCGTCAGGCGGGCTCCCGTGCACTCGGCGACATGCTCGGCAAGTTTCACGCGGCCATAGCGCACGGCCAAAGGCCGCCCCAGAGCGAGTCCTTTGGCTTCCAGTCCGTCGAGCAGCACGGGGTATAGGTCAGCCAGATTGGCGTGCACCGCTTCGGCACTGAGGCCGTCGGAAACGACGATTTGCACGTCGCACTCGTGGCGTTCGAGTTGTCGTTCGCTGCGCGCCGAAAGGCGCGCCCCCAGGTGCGGCGAATTCAAATGGCTCTCTTTGTCGCGCGCCTCGCTCTCCAATACGAGAAAATCGGCCGTCTGCTTCAATTCGTCCAGATCGAGCTCGCGCACGATGGCCTGGCGCGCCCAGGCCTGGTTCGACCGCAGCTTGCGCGACACGTCGTTTGCGGGGCGTGGGCCGGCGTTCTCGAAGCCGTACATCGCCGGCGTCACCCGCAACAGTTCTTCAAATTCGGCATCGTTCGAGCAGAATATCCGAAGATTTCCCCAATTCGGGCCTCGCATGATGTCTCCCGCGGCCGTCTTCTTGAAAATGCCGCGTTTCAGCGCCCAGGCGAGAAACTGGGGAGTCGGCGTGCGGCCGTGAACTTCCCGCAGTGACTGGTTGTCGTGGGCGCTGGTGTCGAAATAGGCCAACATGCGATCGTTATTGAGATAAACGTCCATGTAATAATTCGCGCCGGCCGAGGCCAGAAGCTCTGTCGCCATCTGCTGCCCGTCGAGCGTGATTTGCGAGTGCAGCGTGTAGCAGGGGGCCATTCCCATCGGCAGGCCCAGCAGTTTCCCCAGGAAGTGGTCTTGCAAGTTCGAGATGATCATCTCGAAATTGTCGACGTGGGTTTCCGGGCCGATAAAGCCCGTCACGTTATTGACCATGAAGGGACGGTAGCGCCGGGCCAATCCATAACACAATGCCTCGCACGTCGTCATGTCGATGCCGTTGTGCTTGCCGTACGTGTACTCGCTGCCTTGCCCCGTCTCGAAGTACATGAAGTTTTCTGCCACGCCGGCCAGCGCCCCCTTTTCGGCCATCGTTCGCCAGGCGTGATCGAGCAAATCGACCGAGATATCGAACTCGGTGAAATTGGTCTTCTCGGTGCCGGCCAGGCTTTGGAACATGATTTCGACCGGCGCGCCCCGTTCCAGGCAGGCAAGCTGGGTTTTCACGTGGGCCAAGACACAAATTTGCGTCGGCGCACCGACGGCCGAGCGCACTTTATCGAG